>NZ_HG916853.1 GCF_000577275.2 Rhizobium favelukesii | reverse complement strand
TCCAGCGCGTTTTGCAAGATTTTTAAAGTTAACAAAGCCTTAACGCGAAACGCACATTCCGGACGTCACTACAACTAATCCATAGATTCCAGCGATTTATCGATCATATGGTGCAATCTCCCTGCATATCTTTCCTGTGATTCATATTCTGCTCCGATAACGGGACTCGCTGGTAAATCACCGAATCGAAGCGACCCTGACGGAATCACCCGCGACTCGCGAGGTGCAAAATTGCACATGGACTTCGCGCGGCCACCGGGGTCTGTCTCCTCACGCACCCAAACGAGGAGACGAGCTTCCCATGCTTCAGTCGCACTCCCGCCTTGTCCGAAAACTCCAGGACGCACTCGGCGAGCACCTTTGCATTGCCCTTGAGGATCCAACAGTCGTCGAGATCATGCTCAATCCAGATGGTAAGCTCTTCATCGAGCGCCTGGGTCACGGCGTTGCGCCAGCTGGCGAAATGCAAGCGACCGCAGCCGAGACCGTTATCGGATCGGTGGCGCATGCTCTCCAGTCCGAAGCCGATGGAGAACGGCCTATCATCTCCGGTGAGCTACCGATTGGCGGCCACCGCTTCGAAGGTCTTCTGCCTCCCGTCGTCAACTCGCCAACGTTTACGATCCGCCGGCGCGCTTCGCAGCTCATTCCACTCGACGACTACGTGACCGCCAAGATCATGACCGAAGCACAAGCCTCGATCATTCGCAGCGCCATCACCAACCGCCTGAACATCGTCATCGCCGGCGGCACGGGATCGGGCAAAACGACGCTCGCCAACGCGGTGATCGCTGAAATCGTCTCCGCCGCCCCGGAAGACAGGATGGTGATCCTGGAGGATACCTCCGAGATCCGATGCGCCGCCGAGAATGCCGTCTGCCTTCACACGAGCGACGCGGTCGACATGGCCAGGCTGCTCAAAAGCACGATGCGCCTGCGTCCCGATCGCATCATCGTTGGTGAGGTCCGCGACGGCGCGGCGCTGACCCTACTGAAAGCCTGGAACACAGGACACCCCGGAGGCGTCACGACAATCCACTCCAACTCCGCGATGTCGGCGCTTCGACGCCTCGAGCAACTGACGTCGGAAGCCAGTCAACAGCCAATGCAAGCCGTGATTGGCGAGGCGGTCGATCTCGTGATCTCGATCGAACGCGCCGGGCGGGGACGGCGGGTGAGGGAGGTCCTGCATGTCGAGGGGTTCAACGGCTCGCGCTACCAGACAGAACACTATCCGCAGATCGATGAGGACAGTCATGCTGCATAATCGCTTTTTCCGTTTGGGAACTATCGGCGCATTGATTTGCGCCTCGCTTGCCGGGCCTGCGCTCGCCGGTTCAGGCGGAAGCCTGCCTTGGGAAGGCCCGCTCGAGCAGATCCAGCAGTCCATCACCGGACCGGTCGCCGGCTATATTGCACTGGCCGCGGTCGCGATTGCCGGCGGCATGCTGATCTTCGGTGGCGAGCTAAACGATTTCGCGCGGCGATTGATGTATGTGGTGCTGGTCGCGGGGATCCTGCTCGGCGCGACAACGATCGTCGGCCTCTTCGGCTCGACCGGCGCGTCGATCGGTGGCTCGTTTGTCGCCGAGCAAACCGCGGTCCCGAATGCAAATCGGGTCGGGGGAGGGGAGGGGCGTCATGGCTGACGCCGGCACAGGGCTTCATCGCAACCGCATTCACCGCGCTTTGTCGCGGCCGAACCTCTTGATGGGAGCGGATCGCGAGCTCGTGCTGCTGACCGGGCTCGCGGCGATCATTCTCATCTTCGTGGTGTTGACCGTCTATTCGGCCCTGTTCGGCATCGCGATCTGGATCGTGGTCGTCGGCGCGCTCCGCATGATGGCGAAATCGGACCCCATGATGCGCAAAGTCTATGCGCGTCATATGCGGTATCGGGCGCACTACCTCCCGACCTCCGCGCCTTGGCGCCGATACTGAGGATCTCGCGATGGTCGCCTTACGCACATTTCGATCGACTGGTCCATCATTCGCCGATTTGGTTCCTTATGCGGGCCTCGTCGATAACGGCATCCTCCTGCTGAAGGACGGCAGTCTGATGGCCGGTTGGTATTTTGCCGGTCCTGATTCCGAAAGCGCTACGGATTTTGAGCGCAACGAGCTTTCCCGTCAGATCAACTCGATCCTCTCGCGACTTGGTACGGGCTGGATGATCCAGGTCGAGGCCGTGCGGGTGCCGACGACCGAATACCCGTCAGCTGAACGCAGCCATTTTCCCGATACCGTGACCTTGCTTATCGATGACGAGCGCCGGCGGCACTTCGGACAGGAGCGCGGGCATTTCGAAAGCCGGCACGCGCTTATTCTGACCTATCGGCCGCCAGAGCGGCGCCGATCGGGCCTGACGCGCTACATTTACTCGGACACGGAAAGCCGCTCGGCGAAATATGCCGATACCGCCCTCGATGCGTTTCAGCGCTCGATCCGAGAAATCGAGCAATATCTCGGCAATGTTCTCTCTGTGCAGCGCATGCAGACCCGAGAGGTCTCCGAGCGCGATGGTAGTCGCGTTGCGCGCTACGACGAGCTTTTCCAGTTCATTCGGTTTGCGATCACCGGCGAGAACCACCCGGTCCGTCTGCCAGAAATCCCCATGTACCTTGACTGGCTCGCTACGGCGGAGCTGGAACATGGACTGACGCCACGGGTCGAGGGTCGGTTTCTCGGCGTGATCGCGATTGATGGGCTTCCGGCCGAGAGCTGGCCGGGGATCTTAAATAGCCTGAACCTGATGCCGCTGACATACCGCTGGTCGTCACGTTTCATTTTCCTTGATGCAGAGGAAGCCAAGCAGCGCCTCGAGCGAACCCGCAAGAAGTGGCAGCAGAAAGTGCGGCCGTTTTTCGACCAGCTGTTCCAGACACAATCCCGCTCGGTCGATCAGGATGCGATGGCCATGGTGGCCGAGACTGAGGATGCAATCGCCGAAGCCTCATCTCAATTGGTGGCCTACGGCTATTACACGCCGGTCATCATTCTCTTCGACGAAAGCCGTACGGCTTTGCAGGAGAAGGCGGAGGCAGTTCGTCGCTTGATCCAAGCGGAAGGGTTCGGAGCCCGCATCGAGACGCTGAATGCGACCGATGCGTTTCTCGGCAGCCTGCCCGGCAACTGGTATTGCAACATCCGCGAACCGCTGATCAACACGCGCAATCTGGCAGACCTTGTTCCGCTGAACTCTGTCTGGTCAGGGCAGCCCGCCGCCCCATGCCCGTTCTATCCGCCCGCTGCGCCGCCGCTCATGCAGGTGGCGTCCGGCTCGACTCCCTTCCGACTGAACCTGCATGTCGACGATGTCGGCCACACGTTGATCTTCGGTCCGACCGGTTCGGGAAAGTCGACGCTCCTCGCACTGATCGCCGCGCAATTTTGCCGATACGAGAAGGCGCAAGTTTTCGCCTTCGACAAAGGCAATTCGATGCTTCCCCTCACGCTCGGCGTCGGTGGTGACCACTACGAGATCGGTGGCGAGAGCGGGGAGGGGGCAAGTCTTGCCTTCTGCCCACTGTCGGAGCTTGAGACCGACGCTGATCGTGCATGGGCTTCCGAGTGGATCGAGACCCTAGTATCGCTTCAGGGCGTGACGATTGCGCCGGACCATCGAAACGCGATCTCGAGGCAAATCGGATTGATGGCCTCGGCCCCGGGCCGTTCGCTGTCGGATTTTGTCAGCGGCGTCCAGATGCGCGAGATCAAAGATGCCCTCCATCACTACACGGTTGACGGCCCAATGGGTCAGCTCCTCGATGCGGAAGAGGATGGCCTGACGCTTGGGCGCTTCCAGTGCTTCGAGATCGAGCAGCTGATGAATATGGGCGAGCGTAATCTCGTCCCCGTTCTGACCTATCTCTTTCGACGGATTGAGAAGCGGCTCGATGGCTCGCCAAGCCTCATCGTTCTGGACGAGGCATGGCTGATGCTCGGCCATCCTGTGTTCCGCGACAAGATCAGGGAATGGCTCAAGGTGCTGCGCAAGGCGAACTGCGCCGTCATTCTCGCGACACAGTCGATCTCCGACGCTGAGCGCTCGGGCATTCTCGACGTCCTGAAGGAATCTTGCCCGACCAAGATTTGCCTTCCGAACGGCGCAGCCCGGGAAACCGGCACCCGCGAATTCTACGAGCGGATCGGCTTCAATGCGCGGCAGATCGAGATTGTCGCGAACGCCATCCCGAAACGCGAATATTACGTGACCTCACCCGATGGCCGCAGGCTTTTCGACATGTCTCTCGGACCGGTCACGCTCTCCTTCGTCGGCGCCTCTGGCAAAGCCGATCTAGCCCGCATCAGGGCACTCTCGTCGACCCACGGCCTCGAATGGCCGGGTCAGTGGCTCATCGAAAGGGGGATCAACCGCAATGAGTGAAGCAATCCAGTTCTTGAAGCTCGGCAAATCATTGGTGGTGGGATTGGTCGCCGCCGGCCTTACCGCCACGCCCACTGTTTCCTATGCAGGAGGCGCAGTTACCGGCGCGACCGAAATGACGCAGCTCTTGAACAACGGCGAACTGATATCTTTGGTCGGGCAATCGAGCGAGCAGATCGCAAATCAGATCACCCAGATTACCCAGCTTGCCGAGCAGATCCAAAACCAGCTCAATATCTATCAAAACATGCTGCAGAATACGGCCCAGCTTCCGAACCATATCTGGGGCCAGGTTGAAGGTGACCTGAACCAGCTGCGCGATATCGTCAATCAGGGTCAGGGCATCGCCTTTTCCATGGGCAACGCTGACGATCTTCTGAAGCAACGCTTCAAAAGCTATGCGGACTTGAAGACAAGCCTGCCAAACGCCGAGAGCTTTTCGTCCACCTATCAGACGTGGTCGAACACGAACCGCGACACGATTTCCAGCACTCTCAAGGCCGCAAGCCTCACCGCCGATCAGTTCGACAGCGAAGAGGATACGATGGGCCAACTGCAATCAATGTCGCAATCAGCGGACGGCCAGATGAAGGCACTTCAGGTCGGCCACCAGATCGCCGCTCAGCAGGTCGCCCAGATACAGAAGCTACGCGGAATTGTCTCCCAGCAGACCACGATGATGGGGACCTGGCTGCAGAGCGAACAGACGGACAAGGATCTGGCGCAGGCTCGTCGAGAGAAATTCTTCAATGCGGACGTCCAATCCATTCCCTCCGGTCAGAAAATGGAGCCCCGCTGGTGACCCGCCCCGTACTGATCGCCTCCGTGTGCGTCGTGATCACGGTGATTGCCGTCACCTCAGTCGTCCTGGTTCGTGGCGAAAGGTCCGCCGCGCCGCAGATGAGTGAAGAGCAACGAGCAAAACGCGAGAAGTTCTTTGGCACGGGCAAGGCGCTGCCACCGATCGAAAAGGGCCAGGAGATGCGCCCGAGATGGTGAAGCGCAATCGGAGAAGCACCATCCTCGTCGCGGGAATCGCCTTCCTTGCTTTGGCGGCACCAGCCTTCGCCCAACAAGGCCAAGTGCTGACGGAGTTGGAAAACCAGGTCTCGACTGCCGCCAAAGGGTGGGAAACCACCGTCATGGATGCGGCGAAATCGCTGTTCTGGATCCTCGCAGGCATCGAGGTCGGCATTGCTGCGGTGTGGCTCGCGATCCAGGCAGCATCGCTGGACAGTTGGTTTGCCGAGCTCGTCCGTCGCATCATGTTCATCGGCTTTTTTGCCTTCGCTTTGACGCAGGGCCCGACCTTCGCCAGGGCTGTCGTCGACAGTCTTTTCCAAATCGGCGCCGGTGGCGGCTCTGCGTCTCCAGCCGAAGTCTTCGACGCCGGAATTCGCGTAGCGTCCCAGATGTCGGAACAGGCGAAGTTCGGCGTCTTCGAAGACAATGCCCTGGCTATCGCCGCCGTGCTTGCGATGGGCATCGTCGTCATCTGCTTCTCGCTTGTCGCGGCAATCTTCGTATCGGTCATGGTCGAGATGTATGTCGGCCTGCTGGCAGGCATGATCATGCTCGGGCTTGGCGGCTCCTCCTTCACCAAGGACTTTGCGATCCGCTATCTCGTCTATGCTTTCGGCGTTGGGATGAAGCTGATGGCCTTGGTCATGATCGCCAAGATCGGCTCGAACGTCCTGCTTGGACTGGCGCGGGCCCCGACAGCCGAAAGCGACCAGTTCATCACCACACTCGCGATCGCTGGCATTTCGGTCGTCGTCTTCATCATCGCGATGTACGTCCCGAACATCATCCAGGGCGTCGTGCAAGGGGCGTCGGTCTCCGGCGGCATGGAGACAATTCGCCACGGTGGACAGGCGGCCTCGTTCGCAGCGGGCGGCGCGTTTCTCGGAGCTGGCGCCGTCGGCGCTGGTTTTGTCGCCGCGCAGGCAGCGCGCGCCGGTGGATCCTCGGCCGCAGGTTCAGTACTCCGGGGCATGGGCGCAAGTTTCAGCTCCGGTGCCATGGCTGCCGGATCCGCCGCCAAGGAAAAAGCAATCGGTTCGCCCGGTGCCTATGCCGGCTCCCTTCTTGGACTGGCGAACGCGAAGCTCGATCAGGCAAGGGGCAATCCGTCAACTCCGACGCCCCCTCCGGAAAGACCGGACAAACCATAATTCACGGACAGGATCACTCACATGGCAGGGCATCCCGCACCTGAAAACCCGTACCTTGCCGCGAGGCAGGAATGGTCAGAACGTTACGGCTCCTACGTCAAGGCAGCCTCCGCCTGGAGGGCCGTTGGCATCTTGAGCCTGGGAATGGCTGTGATCGGCTTCGGCTACGCGCTTTACCTCAGCACGCAGGTCAAGCTCGTCCCGTATATCGTCGAGGTTGATAAGCTCGGGAACACGGTTTCCGGCGGCTTCCCGCAGCAGATCGAGTATGCGGACACGCGGGTCGTTCGCGCGACGCTCGGGAACTTCGTGACCAGCTTCCGTTCGATCACACCAGATGCGGTGGTCCAGAAGCAATATATCGACCGCACCTATGCCCTCCTGCGGACGAGCGATCCCTCGACGCAAAAGGTCAATGCATGGTTCCGCGGCAACTCGCCGTTCGAAAAGGCGGTCAACGCGACCGTCGCGATCGAGGTGAACAACATCGTCGCGCTTTCGAACCAGACCTACCAGATCGACTGGACCGAGTACGAGCGCGATCGGAAAGGCAAGGAGGTCGCGACCCGACGTTTCCGGGGCATCGCGACCGTGTCGATCACATCACCACAAGACGAAGCAACAATCCGGCTCAATCCGATCGGCGTGTACGTGACCGATTTCGACTGGACCGCGCAACTTTAAGGGCAGGGATCTGCAATGAGGATCAAACACAAACGCGTCGCTCTTCGCTGCATGCTGGCGCTTGCCGTATCGACCGCAGTTTCACCGTTGGCCATCGCGCAAAGCCTGACGGGCAATGAGGCCAAAGGGACGAACCTCTCGGGCAAATGGCGAGGGCAGACCGGACTGGTCACACGCGGACCGGACGGCAAGGTGATCTTCCTTTTTGGTGAGACGCAGCCCTCCGTCGTCTGCTCCCCTTTGCAGGTCTGCGATATCGAGCTGCAGGGCGGCGAAATTGTCCGCGACGTCCTTGTCGGTGATACCGTGCGCTGGAAGGTGGAGCCAGCAACGTCGGGCGCCGCCGGTGGACAGGCGATCCATCTGATCGTCAAGCCGTCCGAGCCGGGGCTTGTCACGTCCATGGTGGTGACGACCTCACGCCGCACCTACCATATCCAGTTGAAATCGCATCCAACGCAATACATGGCCCGCGTCGGGTTCGAATATCCCGAAGATGCCGCCACGAAGCTCTCCGATATCAATGCGCGCATCCAGGCGATGACCGGGCCGGGCGGCGGAGTGGCTCCGGAACAGCTTGCCTTCTCCTATTCGTTGAGCGGAAGCGCCCCGTGGCGGCCGAAGCGGGTCTATTCCGATGGGCAGAAGACCTACATCCAGTTTCCCCGTGCGATCTCCGGTCAGGATGCGCCCGTCCTCTTCGTCGTCTCGGGCGGCCAGAACCGCATCGTCAACTATCGGATGAAGAACGACATGATGATCGTCGACTACAACATCGACAAGGCGATCCTGATCTCCGGGGTCGGCTGGAAGCAGCAGAAGATCACGATCCGGCGGGGAGGGTGATCTATGCAGCTTTATCGCCTCATTCCGATTGTCCTTGCCCTCAGCCTAGCCGGATGCCAGACCGCAACCGACGGACTGTCCACCAGCGCAGCACCCGCTGAGGTCACCGGGCCCGCCGCCGGTGCCATCGCTGGCGACATGGCAGGACGGTTCGCCGAGCAAGCCGGATCGACGACCACTCCCATCAAACTGCACAAGGACACCTCCGAATTCTCCGTCGCGCTCGAAGCTGCTTTGAAAGGATGGGGCTTTGCCATCGTCACCGATGACAAGAGCGCAAGCGTGAAGGATGCGCCCAAGCCGGTCGAGTTGGCCTACTCGATCGCTGCCCTAGACGGACAAGTGCTGGCGCGCCTTTCGACTGACACGATGGAGCTCGGCCGAGCTTACTCGGTCAGCAATGGTGTGGCGACGCCGGCAAGCCCCCTTTCCCTTATGAAGCGAAACTGACAGGCGGAGACGATCATGGTCCAATCGCTGCAACTGGGAACGTCAAATCGGTCTGCTGACGAGAAAGGGATGAAGCGCCTCAATCGCGTGCCCCTGTTCTTCGGCATCGGGATCCTGGTTCTGTTCCTTGCCGTTCTCGTTTACGGCCTCTCCTCACGCGGACTGAGGTTTGGGCAGCACGACCCGAACGAAAGCGGTTCTGGTACGCCGGCTTCGACCTTCGCCGATCAGCTGAAGCGGGGTGTCAAAGACGGAATTATCGGTGACCGGGAGGAACAGCAGCCGGTGTTTCAACCAACCCCGGTCCCGCAGCAGCAGGAAGCCGCCCGCCCGGTGGAGGCAGAACCGAAGGTCGAACCACGCGAGCCACGCAGGTCTCGCATGGAATCGGATGAGGAGTGGAATGCCAGGATGCTTCGCGAACAGCGGGAACAGATCTTTCGCGAACAGCAGCGCCAGCGCATGGCAAGCCTACAGGCAAAAGGGGCGGCCCTAGACTCGCCGCTGAAAGTCGACATCACCGATGTCTCGGCGCAAGCGCCAGGCGCTGCTTCTGCCGGACCGCGTCAATCGAACAGCGCGACGAACGGCTCACAGGATCTCTATGCCGCAGCGTTGAGAGCGGGCGCTGCGGGTCAGGTCGATCAGAACGGACAAACTTCCAAGGAAGATTTCTTCAACGCGGACATCAAGGATCTCGGCTACTTGCCCAATCAGGTCGTACCTCAGCAGTCACGCTACGAACTCAAACGTGGATCGGTGATCCCCGCGACACTGATCACCGGCATCAATTCCGACTTGCCGGGCCGCATTACTGCCCAGATCAGCCAGAACGTTTATGATAGCGCGACCGGCCACTACACGCTTGTGCCGCAAGGGACGAAGCTTCTTGGTCGTTACGACAGCAAGGTCTCATTCGGCCAAAACCGCGTCCTCGTCGTCTGGACCGATATCATCTTCCCGAATGGCTCGACCCTGCAGATCGGCGGTATGGCCGGGACCGACTCGGAAGGCTATGGCGGTTTCAGCGACAAGGTCGACAACCACTATCTACGGACCTTCGGCTCGGCCGCACTCGTCGCGCTTATCGGGACAGGGATCGACATGTCGATGCCTCAGAGCTCTACCCTTGCCACGCAAGACACGGCCTCCGACGCTGCGCGCAGGAATTTTGCAGAAACTTTTGGACGGGTCGCCGAGCAGACCATCTCGAAAAATCTCAATGTCCAGCCGACGATCAAGATAAGGCCAGGTTACAGTTTCAATGTGCTCGTTGATCAGGACATCATTTTTCCGGGCAATTACAGCAACTGAGATATGAGCAGGATGGCGGGCGACGTTCAGGCGACGGACACCGGTTCCGTCAACCAAAAAAGTCGCTGCAAAACTGCAGTGGATGAGTCCCGAGCCAATCGCTAAATTAACTCCCAAGGCCGTACGCGCTGCGTTGCTCGATTCTCAGACGAGCAAACAAGGCGTACACCGCAGGCTGAGCCTGAGCGTCGGGAGATCTTATGGGTTACGAGAGAAATGACACTGCCACGGACATCGACCTGCGGCCGATCATCGGATTGCTCTCCAACGAGCCCGAGCAAGTTGTCGAAATCCTGACGGTCGGCGCGATCAAGAAACATCGCAAGCTTGTCGACCGCGCCGAGAGAATGTTCCAGGTCGCTCATGCCGGTGACCGAGACGACGAGAACGAGCCTGGTGACGCTCACCTAGCCTATCTGGAAGCAACGATCGAAATGCATGCGCAGATGTCTGCGCTCACGACACTTCTCAACATTCTGGGCCGAACACCGAAAGTCTGATCAAATCAGGCCACGCCGAATTGCCAGAGCCACGAGCTGCGTGTTGTTGCAGAGGTCATATCGCCGTCGTGCCTCGGCGAGCGCAATACGGACGGTATTATATTTGACCTGCTCGATATCGGCCGTGTCTTCCACCGTTTTGCCGAGTGAAAGCCACCGCGTGTAGGTCCCCTCCTTCGGAGAGAGGTAAAAGGGTTCCTGGATTGAAGGAGCTATCTTTAGCTGCTCAATGCGGGCATGTAGCTGCCCAACCGCGGAGGATGCGGCGATCGGATCGATTTCGTCGTGCGCGGTCACAACGGACTTTGGAGAGACGAAGGTGAGGACTGAGATGGCGCCACTGGAAATAGCAATTGGAATGGTGATGCCTGAACGGATCCCGAACTGCGCTGCAGTTTCATAGAATGTCTGGTCTTCCTCCGGTTCCGTTCCGGTTTGTGGGGTACCAGACCAGATAAAGACGCGCCGTGATTGATGGGCACGCTTCATAATCGGATTTCGTCGGTCCAGGTCCAACTTTCGTCTTCGTTTCAGCCTTTCGGGATGAAGGTTCGATATCACGTAAAAGTCGCCCGGTTGCATTTTGGTATAGTCGTAGCCGGAAAATTCGAACCGATCTGCCAAATCCGCCAAGGCGGCTTTCAGCGTTGCATCGTCATGCGCGACAGCGCTGATTTCTAAAAGCCCTGCTACAAGTTGATTCATCCAAATCCCCTTCATTCGGTGCTGCTCCTCCCGTCCCGGAGCGGCTCATGACGACAGCCGCGAAACGTGGACCGGGTCCTGCCCGACCTCCTCTGACAACGCTAGCGAGCGCAACGCGCCAACTCAGCTTTAGGTTGATTCATTCATTCGATCACGTCGCCTACTCGCTATGCGTTCGTCATAAAATTATCCAACCGGAATTCGATAACCGGCGATTGAGTGATTTGGCACGATGTAATACGAAGAGCAGTGAAACGAAACGAAATCAGAGTTGGTAATCGATTGTTTCAGAACGGAAAATTATTTCTCCCTCCACCGAACGACGGCAGTGATTGGAAGGAATTATTCAAGAGATTAGCCGCGGCGGGCGCGGGCAGACCAGTTGGTGAAGACGGATTTCCCGCAGGCCCATGGACGCCCGAGCTGCTTGCAGAGGCGATTTCACAGATCGATTCGAACCGCGCTGGGGTTGATCTGAGGACAGTGCAGCTTTGGTTTCAGGAAAACGACAGGGGAATTAGCTCGGCGAACATTCGCTGGCTCGCGAGGGTTTTTGGGTGCGATGATCCGGAAGCCACGGCCGCATGGCAGGTCGAGCTAAGTGCCGCTCAGGCGCGGCTGCAGGCCAAGAGACGGGAAGCAAAGAAGACAGACCACCGCACACTAGAACGTCCAGATGTGTCGACAGACCCCACGGTTGACAACGAGCAGTCGTCACTGGTCGAGCTTACACCCGATGCCGATGCCGAACCCGAAGGCGATCGGAAGAAGCAGCGCTTCAGCCTAGCGCGAAAATCGGAGGCCCTTTTTAGCGGCGGTTCGCCGCTGAACTTGCCCGCAGCTGTGTTTGCCGGCGCTTCCGCTCTCGGCTTTCTGTCCTATATTGTAGGGATCCACAGCGCGGTCTACCTCCGGGCGGATAACGTTGCGAAAGAGGTTGGATTTCTCTGGGCGCCGAATTGGACCTTCCTTTTCATGGTGCTCTTGCCACTGTTTTTCGCGCTCGTCACAGAGCTACTCTCTTTTTGGACGAAGGAAGGGCGTGTGAGGCTATGGGCGTGGAACGACACGACGACAAGCGAGGATGATTGGGCCCGCAATGTGGAGGCGTCCTCCTCTTCTTATTGGGCGGTATTCCTGATCTGTGTGTTGTTCGCCGGTGTTTTTCAATGGATTGGTGTTTGTCTGATCCCATTGCTGGAAGGCGGTGCAGACTACGCGACTAGTTGGGGCACGCTGGCTATTGTGCGACCGGAGGTTATATCGGTCCCGGTGTCGATCGCGTTCACTGCCCTCGCTTACTTCTATATGTGCCTCTGCTTTTACCTTTTTTTGCTGGGCTCATTTTGCTACACACCATGATCCATGATCTCAGGAAAATTGACCTTGAAGCAAAGATCCTTCAGCAGGTTGGATCTCAAGACGAAGTCTATGAGCTTTGCTTGAGATTAATGCGTGGGATTTTTCGTTGCACAATTCTGGGCCTCCTGGTCGCGTCGTGCATGAAGGCTCAGAGCTCCTATCTGACATCGAACGCCAAAAACATCCTAGACTGGTTGGCCGGGGATTTGTCTTCAGCGCTGGCTGGACGTGATGGTGCCAGCAATGGGTTCCATTATCGGATGCCTACCCATTACAGCAGCCTGCTCGTTGCACTTTCGACCATCGTTGTCTTTGTCTACGGTTCGATCTGCCTGCGAGCTATGGGCACGCGATTTCATGTGCCTCTCTGGAAGATGGCGGCGGTCGTGACATTGCTGTTTGCTACCTACCTGCTGGTCGATGCATTCGTGGGATTCTCGATCGTTTTGGGCATCGGTGTTCTGGTCGCGGTGTTCAGCCTGGTTGATCCTGGCCTCGGCAGTCGGCGATCCAGTGAAATAGGAAGCAAACAAATTGTATCTTAGCTGGCTTGATCGGTGGGATGAACAGCGGGCGCGTCTCGGTGAGGACGGGAAGGAAACAACCAGCTTCATCCTTGATGCAGACCGTGCCTTTCCAGGTGAGGAAATCGGCAGTATCCGCGAATTTCTTGCCCGCGCAGATGAAGCTTCGACTGACCCTACGTTTTTTGATGAGCAAAACGGCGGCGATCAACGATTCGACGTGAGAGAGCATTGGGTTAAATTCCCATCGGACAATTCCACCGATGTCGCAGAGAACAATATCGTCTGGGCGAAGATCACCAAAAGTGGATCCCTCGACAAGGCACTGGTGATCTTTCACCATTGGAACGCACGGGCTCGAAACGCTCAAATTGCCGGCTTTTTGTCACGGCGCGGCATCACAGTCGTCGAGATCGCGATGCCGTATCACTTTGAGCGTAGCCGTCCCGGTTCATTGCACGCGGATTACATGCTGAGCGCCAACCTTGGTCGAACGATCCAAGCCGTGAGGCAGGCCGTATGTGATGGAAGAAAACTCATCCGTTGGCTTAAGAGCCAGGGCTATCGAGAAATCTCGGTCCTCGGCATGAGCCTCGGTTCCTGGGTCGCAGGATTGATTGCCGCACATGATCCGAACGTTTCGAAGGCTTCGCTGTTCCTGACGGGTGGAAGCCTTGCGGATATGGTTTGGACGGGTCGTGCAACACGATCCATCCGGAGAAGCCTCGAGTCAGAAATCGAGCTGGCTGATCTCAGGAGAGCATGGGGTCCACTTAACCTCGAAAACTCCGCGCATCGTTTGGCGCGGCCGGATCTCGATCTTCAGGTGGTGTTGGCCAAGCGAGACACGGTTGTGATGCCGGAGCTGTCGGAAAGCCTGTTACGAAGTTTGAAAATCGCCGGCGGCCAGCCGCAGATCCTGAAACTAAACTGTGGGCACTATTCCCTTGGGAAGCTGCCATACATTTTGTATGCCGGTTTGAGCTTGAAACGGTTTCTGTCTTGAGTTGACCGAGTACCGGGCAGACGAAAATGAACGTTTGCAGCGTGTCCGCGTTACCGTCTCGTGCTTGGCGCCACGCCCCGTCCAGGTTTGCGCTTTTGCCGGAATCCATGTAATAAACTGCAAGAAGTTGGCTCAGGAGGGCCTCGACGATGACAGACATCCAGTTGGAGGCGCTCATCGCGCTCATGGAAAAGCGGGCTGAAGACGCCGCCAAGTCCCCAGACGATGCACGCCGTCATCTGATGGACGCCGGCATTGTGTCTGCTGACGGCAAACTTGCGCCAGAATATGCGCGCGACGACGACGCTGAGGAAGCGGCTGCCGCTTGAGTTCCAATTATCCTGCATACGTTCTCGGCTACCACGGCTGCGACAAGGCCGTGGGCATGGCTGCGCTAACCGGCGCATCGCCCCTTCTTCCGAGCGAAAAGGCGTATGACTGGCTCGGTTCTGGGATCTACTTTTGGGAAAACGATCCAGAGCGTGCGCTCGAATGGGCGACGTTGAAAGCTGAATCCGGCGCTTATAAAGAGCCCTTCGTGCTCGGCGCAATTATCGATCTCGGCAACTGCCTGGACCTCATCACCCGCAAGTACGTCCCCCTGATCCAGACCAGCTACCGAATGCTGAAAAGTCAGATCGAAGCCACCGGCGGCAAAATGCCGGTGAATTCCGATGCCAAGGGTGACAAGAATTCCGACAAACTGGTTCGGAAGCTGGATTGCGCCGTTATCAATTATCTCCACGAGATCGCGAAGGAAGCCGCCCTTCCGGCATTCGACACGGTTCGAGGCCTGTTTCCCGAAGGTAATGAAATCTACGATGGCGCTCGCTTTCGCGAGCGTACCCACACGCAGATCGCCGTTCGCAATGACCCATGTATCAAGGGCTTCTTCCTGCCGCGAGGCGAGACGCCAGCGCTCACCTCTCCGGTTTCGCCCTAGCGCTGACCCATCCGCAGCGCTCGTTATTTTTGTCCGCCGATCCTCGAAAGATCGATCCTCATTCCTGCCTCCGTAGCCTTATCCGGCTCGGCCGGTTGTGAGGCATCTTCACTTTCCATGGGAGGCGCCACGGGATCCGTACCTTCGGCACGCTTTTCTGAGCGTGTACCAAAGAAAGTCGGGCCACCAGGATCTGAGGCACGGAACACGTTGTCGCCCTCGAAGCTGCCCGTCTTCCAAGCGTAGATCGTATCGTCCACCAACTGCGGAAGAAGCTCTTTATTCGTGGGGCGGCCGTACCATTTGGTGACGATGCGGGCGACCTTTGCGAATATGCCTGTCCCTGTGCGCAAATTCGCGCAGGCCTCGAACATATCTGATTGAAGCTGCGATGCGTCGTCGACGCCAACATCCGCCGGAAACTGGGTGATGCCGACCCGCACGATGGCATGACCGACATAGTTTTTGACCACACCCATGGCCTCGTCGGGCGAGCGAGGTTTGGGGATGAGAACCAGCCGACCATCAGCATTCACGGTGACGGCGAGTGGATCGTCGGAACCGACGGCCGAAATGAACTGTTCCACGATAGCGGGGGGAAGGCTTGGATCGGCGCATTTCGCAATGAGGGCAGCGTCCATGGTCTTTGCTCCAGATCAGGTGTTGAAAGACATCACGAGAGGTTTGTTGAACAGCCGCGCCCAAGCCTCGGCGCTGGCGCGCTGTATGCCGATGATTGCGGTCCCTTTGGTCCACCAGTCGTTTCCGACGGCGACGACGAGGTCTGGATCATGAAGCATCGACTGCAGGACGGGCCAGATGATGAGTTGCTCGTAGCAAATGAGTGGGGCCACGCGCTGGCCGCCAACGGACACGACCGGATTAGCAAAGAAGTCCGCTCTGGCTCCGCCGCTCTTTCCGATCGGTGCCAACCAGGGCTGCCACATCGAGCCAGGCACTGGCATGCGTTCCCGATAGAGGATCTCACTGTCGGTGGCCGAGACGCGAACCAGCACATTGTCATATCCTTCCCGATCGACGACAGCCGCGCCGGCGATGACGCTCAGATCGGCCTCGGCCAGTTGCTGCCGCCACACGCGTTCGACCGATAGCGTCCAAAACCCGAGAGCACTTTCAGGCAAGAGCATGAAAGTGGAGCCGGGGCGACGCTCAGAGCGCAGCGTTGCAACAAGATCACTATGCCGAGCGAGACTGTTATCGCGACCGAGTCTATTTCCGAGCTGCAGGTCGACCCCCTGCCAATGCCGCCCTATGTCCGGTGCTGTCCAGAATGCGGCGGACCAGAGCCAGAAGCCTGCAAGGGTTATGGCTACAGCCGGTCGATATTGCGTCGTCATGAGCGCGAGACCGGCTGTCACTGCCGCAAGTCCGGCCCAGCCCCATCCTGGAAAGAGAACGCCTGCCGCCGTGATCGGATGTGCCCAGCCAACAATGCCGAAGGGTGGAAGGGCCATGAGGACCATCGCGATCGTATATCGCAGGGCTTTCCAGCCGCCGGACTGACGCGACCAGAGTGCGACGTGAACGAAAACGAAGCCGCTTGAGGCGACGAGCCACAAGATCAGTCCCGGCCAGATATCGGATTGATAGAAGGCAGCCACGCCTTGCGGCAGACCGCGCGACGCCGCCAGAAAATAGGCGGCCGAAACGACACTTGCGGCCCGACGACTGTGCGCCAGCGACCAAAGCGCCGGAAATGCGATCGCTGCGGGAAGCGCCAGGGCATGTCCGCTCCAGGAGATATATCCAGTCGTGGCAGCAGCCAGAGCGAGGGTAAAAGGTTGAAGCCAATCAGGGCGCATAGGTAAGCACCTGTTCTGCGAGGCCGAGAACACCGGATCCTGGGACCGGCCCGAAATATCGAGAGTCCCAGGATCCGGGAAATGGCGAATGGAGGAACAGGAAGCCGGCCGGAATCGTCCCTCCTGCGTAGGGGCGCAATGGCCGCCCCTGGCCGTCCTGAGACACGAGCCTCGAGTTTGCGATCGGCCGTCCATCGATCGTGACATTGCCGGCGATCGCGATGCGCTGCCCGCCGACTGCAGGCACCGTTTTGATGAGGGGGCCAAAGCCGCCAGGGCACAGGCCCGAGCGAAGGTAGTCTCTCTCAAATCCCTCGGAAACAGCGTCGGTCTCCGGCGGGCAGACGAACACCATTTCACCCACCTGAACCGGGTGTTCGAGGAGTGCGACACGCCAGAGCCCGAGCGGCTCGCTGGGCGTGGTGTTGATGCGCAGGCCGCCGATGGTGCCGCCGACAATCACCGCGAGCACAACGCCACATGACACTGCGAGGAAAGCGAGAGCCGGGCGCCTTTGGCGCGCAACGGCTAAGGTGGGGGAGATGTGAGACATCATTTCAGCGACAACCCTTTCGTCTGGGTCTGCCGTATGGCTTCCGCCTGTTTGAGTGCCACAGCTGTTCGCTCATGCGCAGCCAATTGCTGGACGGTGCGGATCGTGTCCCAGGCAGATCGCAGCTCGTTCTTCTGGGCAGGCTGCATACCTGCGGACGCTACCTCGAACGCCTTCCCGTCTGCAGTTTTTGCCGCAAGCGGAAGGAAGGTTCTTTCCCCGAAGCGCTTCGACACGGCCTTGGCAAAACCTTCGAGCTCGGCCTTCACCATTTTGTCCGCCAGAGCGAACTCGAGACCGGCGGGGATATCGTTTCGATCGATGGCATCGCGCACGCGCTCAAGCACCTGCTTTGCGGATGCGGAGAGAGCAGGAATATCGAGCGAGAGCTGGGCGCGGACCGCGCGTTCCTCGTCCTCATAGCGCCTGGCCGCCGCCGCGCGTTTCGCAATGAAGCCCTGCAGATCGCGGGCAAGTGCGGGTGCGTTGACAAGCGCAGTATCGCGAGCCTGCTTCTCGGCGCTCCCTGCAAAAAGACCGGTCTTCCCCTTCAGCGCACCGAAGCTTTCCGGTTGCTCGGCAATCCGCACAATCGTCGTTACCGCTACCGTCCCATTCGCCAGCATGGCGTCGACATTGACTGCCTTGAAGGCGGCTTGTGGATCCGCAAAGACGTGATGGAAGCGAGCGGAAACCTCCTGCCAGCTAGCCTTCAGGCCGGGGTCGGCCGAGAGCTTGTCTTCGACCGCCTGACCAATCGATCTGGGGAAGGTCGTCGTGCCAAAGACCATGGGTTTTGCCTCCTTGATTACAGATGTTGTCGATACAGTCGACTTTGCTCCGCCAAGGCCGAGCTTTGCCGCGACGGCGACAAGGCGCGCGCCGAGCTCGGCGAGTTTCGACGATTGGCGGATGGTCCATTGGAGCTGGTCGTGCGCGATGGTGCGGGCGACATTCATCAGATGGAGGCCACGCGCCTCCGCGAACCGCAGCGCAGCGCGATAGTGCGAAGCGTCCTGATAGTCGAGCGTCGTTTCCTTTGATCCGGCACGCGAGAGCCGCTCATGTAGCCGGGCCATCGCCAGTTCCTCGATCGGCACGACTTTCCAGGAATTGCGGTCAACCTCCGTGCCATCGGGGAGCGTGACGCGCTGCGATCCGACGTGTTTGAGACCGATGCGATCCCCGATCCTGGCGCCCGACGCATCCATCGCCCGCGCGAGATCGACACCCCAGACGGTTCGTTCCTGGCCATTGGCAAAGCCGAGCGTCACATAGTAGCTGTCCCGGTTGCCCGGCTTATGCTCGTAAGGCGCTTCGCCATGGGCTATCAGCACGCCGCCGCGCCGTTGCGCAAACTCTTCCAGCCCGACATAGAGCTCCGCCGTCTCGCGGTGGCGGGTCATGGCGACATAGGATAGATGCCGGTCCAGCGTGCTCGACGCCAGCACCTTGACGCGATCGACGGTGGCGCCCTGGCTCTTGTGCACCGTGGTGGCGTAGCCGTGATCGACATTGGCGTAGAACCGCTGTTCGACCACGACCCGACGCCGGTCTTCGCCATTGCCGATCTCAGCGACAATCCGCCCGGGCTGGGCGTCGACGACAAGCGCCAACATACCGTTCTTGACTCCGAGCGACCCTTCATTCTTCAGAAAGACGATCTGATCACCGGCCGCAAACTGCCTCGTCCCGTCTTCCGTCTTGAACGCATGGCCGGCCTCGATCAGCCCACGCTCGACGAGTTTGCTGCGCGCCATCTCGTTCAGCAAACGCACATCGACACGGCGATGAGCGAGGATCAGAGTCGACTTGGCCGGATCGTATTCGTGGTCCCATTCGGCGATCAAAGCAGTGATCGCCTCGTCCCTGGTCCAACCGGTCCGCACCAAATCCCGCTGGGCGTAAGCGTCGAGCGCAGCCGACACGTTTCCACGCGCCAAATCGAGGGAGGCATCGCGCATCCACTGTTCGCGCTGACGATAGATTGTCTCGAGTTCCGCATAGCCGATCCGCTCGGCAATGGCGCGGAAGGCAGCGCCGGCTTCGATCGGCTGCAGCTGCTCGGGATCGCCGACCAGGACGAGCTTGGCACCAGACAAGGTTACCGCTTCGACGAAGCGCGCCATCTGCCGGGAAGAGACCATTCCTGCCTCGTCGAGGACGAAGACAGACTTTTCATCAAGCCGGTCTCGCTCCTGATCCCATCTTAGTTCCCAGGCAGACAGCGTGCGGGAGGCAATGCCCGCTTCCTTCTCCAACCCGTCTGCCGCTTTGCCCGCAAGCGCGCCACCGACGACCCTATAACCGGCTGCTTCCCAGGCTTCACGCGCCGCTTTCATCATCGTTGTTTTGCCGGCGCCGGCGCGGCCGATCACGGCAGCAATCCTTTCCGGACCTGCGACATGTTCGCTCGCGGTTTTCTGCTCATCCGATAGACGGTCATGCCGCGAAACGATACCGCTCAGAACCGTTCGATTTACGCGATGAGAAGATCGCTGCGACAGCCAGATCGCCTGATTGGCCATCTGCGCTTCAAGCCGGATCAGCTCCCGCGTCGTGTATTTGGCCGGTGCCCTGACACCGGTGACGAGATCCATCCGCTCCCGGTCGAGCCGCAGCGTTTGCGGGCTCTGCAGGAGCCGCGCCATCAGGTTTTGGAAGAGCGCCGCATCATCGATGTAGCGGTAGAGGACCTTGGCGATATCGCGCTCGTCGAAGACGCTCTTCTCGCGGGTGATGAGGTCTACCACGATCTCCGGATTCCGCTGGATACGCCGGGCGTTTTCGGCGCGGCGTTCTTCCTGCAGCTCCAGCCGCTCGAGCGCGACCTTCTCCTCCGCCAATCCATTTCCACTGGCCGCTTTCCGTTCGATCGCTTTCGTCCCGACGCCGAGATGAATGGTCGGCGTCAGCTCGATCCCCTGTTTCTCGAAGGACCGGCCGTCGATGCGGATGTCGAGACCTGCGAGCGCCAGATGCCGGTTCTGGCATGCGAACCAGCCATCGCGAAACGCGTTGAAGTCGGCGGCGCTTCCAGCCCAAAGCTCGTAGACGATCTTGCCGGCGTCGTTACGCACAGGTTTGCCGTCTGGTGCCAGAACCGCAACTTTCTTGGCGCCAAACCCGTCTTCGGTCAGCGGCCGCAGGGTCGTCATCAGATGGATGTGCGGATTGCCCAGAGCATCATGATACACCCAATCGGCGACCATGCCTTTGGCCGTGATGTGGCGCTCGACGAAGTCGCGGACCAGGGCAATGTTCTGGTCGTTCGAAAGCTCGACCGGCAGAGCGATGGTCACGTCCTTGGCGAGCTGTGCATCGGCGCGCTGTTCGAACGCCTCAACCTTGTTCCAGAAAGCTTCCGAGGCGCCCGAGACCGATCTATCGGCGATCATCGACCGTAGCCAGTCGGGTGCGGTTTCGGGGATGACGAACTCCTCATGGAGGAGTCCTTGCTTGCGGCTGTAATCGATCGTCCTCGCTTCCCGCTCGAATTCCATCTTGGCGCAGTGCCGGTAGGCCGCCGACAGCACCGCGCTGCGGCCTGAGCCGCGGGCAACGATGCTGACTGAGAAATGCGGGACGGCCACGGCTGAGACAGGCTCCTAAGATCGAACATTTTCAACGCGTTCGTTGGGAGCGGGCGGCCCCGCCAGGACCCTTCAGCAGGGCGTCGCGTCAGCGACGTATAATTGCGCCCTTGGATCCGCTCCTTCGGAACGGCGGGATCATTCGCCAAAAGCTAGCGCTTTGGCGAGGTGCAACATTGCACCTTTCCAGCGGGAGAAAATTCGGGGCAGGGTTCGTCTTCAACGGACCATCATGAACAAGGAAGCAACGCTCATGAAGAAGCCAACCGCCAAAATCCGGGAAGAGATTGCTCGCCTGCAGGAGCAACTCAAGCAGGCCGAAACACGTGACGCCGAGCGCATCGGTCGGATCGCGCTACGGGCAGGGCTCGGAGAGATCGAGATAGAGGAGGGTGAACTTCTGTCGGCGTTCGAAGAAGTCGCGGCTCGGTTTCGGGCACAGGCGAGACCCGCTCAGGGGCGCAAGCCTGCGACCACGCCGCCGAACGGCGCTGGCGAGGCTGCGGGCCGGTCTGCTGAGGCTTGAGCGGGTGCAAAAGATGTCGACGGCCGAGGCTCGGAAAAAGGACGCGCGGGAAAAGATCGAACTTGGCGGCCTGATCGTCAAGGCCGGCCTGCGCTACGAGAAGCGCGCGCTCTTGCTCGGGCTTCTGATCGATGCCAGCGCACGGATAAAGGCTGACGAGGCGGAGCGAACGCGTCTGAGTGAACTCGGTGCGAAGGCATTCGCCGATGACGCCTAAGCGGATCCTTGTCGCCGGTATTCCGGCCGTAGCCATGCTGGCCATCGCTTTGACTTTCCCAGGCATCGAACGGTGGCTCTCAGCATTCGGAACGACGGATCAGGCGAAGCTGATGCTGGGGCGGATCGGGCTTGCATTGCCCTATGCACTCGCCGGGGCTTGTGGCGTCATGTTCCTGTTCGGCACCAAGGGATCGATCAACGTCAAGACATCAGGTTGGAGCGTTGCCGCGGGCGGTCTCGGCGTCATCGCCGTCGCAGCTCTTCGCGAGGGATCGCGTCTGTTGACCTTTGCCAGTCAGGTGCCCGCGCGCAGGACGCTTCTGTCCTACGCCGACCCTTCGACCATCGTAGGAGCAGGCACCGCGCTGCTCGTCACCTTCTTCGCGCTGCGCGTCGCCAGGATGGGCAATGCGGCCTTTACCCGAAGCGAGCCGAGACGCATCCGGGGCAAACGCGCCCTGCACGGGGAGGCGGATTGGATGACGATGCAAGAGGCGGAAAAGCTCTTTCCGGAAACAGGAGGCATCGTCATCGGCGAGCGATATCGTGTCGATCGCGACGATCCGGCCGCCACGTCGTTTCGGCCTGGCGAGCCGACTTCCTGGGGGAGGGGAGGTTCCGCACCGCTGCTCTGCTTCGACGGCTCGTTCGGCTCATCGCATGGGATCGTTTTCGCCGGTTCAGGAGGTTTCAAGACGACCTCTGTTACGATCCCGACGGCGCTCAAATGGGGCGGCTCTCTCGTCGTGCTCGATCCGTCCAACGAGGTGGCGCCGATGGTGATGGAGCATCGGCGTAAGGCAGGCCGGCGCGTTATCGTTCTCGATCCGAAGAACGCCCAATCCGGCTTCAACGCGCTCGACTGGATCGGTCGCCACGGCGGCACCAAGGAAGAGGACATCGCAGCCGTCGCGTCGTGGATCATGAGCGACAGCGGTCGCGCGACCGGCGTCCGCGATGACTTCTTCCGCGCGTCCGGTCTTCAGCTGCTCACCGCCATGATCGCTGACGTCTGCCTGTCCGGCCATACCGATGAGAAGCACCAGACGCTGCGACAGGTGCGGGCCAATCTCTCAGAGCCGGAACCTAAGCTCCGCGCGCGCCTGCAGGAGATCTACGACAATTCCGCTTCCGATTTCGTGAAGGAGAATGTCGCCGCTTTCGTCAACATGACGCCGGAGACCTTCTCTGGCGTCTACGCCAATGCGATCAAGGAAACGCATTGGCTAAGCTATGCGAACTACGGCGCCCTCGTTTCCGGTTCCAGCTTCTCCACCGAGGCGCTGGCCGATGGTGAAACCGACGTCTTCATCAATATCGACCTCAAGGCTTTGGAAACCCATGCCGGCCTGGCGCGCGTCATCATCGGCTCCTTCCTCAACGCGATCTACCATCGCGACGGGGCGATCAAAGGCCGGGCACTGTTTCTCCTCGATGAGGTGGCGAGGCTCGGCTACATGCGGGTGCTGGAGACGGCGCGCGACGCCGGCCGGAAATATGGCATCACGCTCACGATGATCTATCAGTCGATCGGCCAGCTGCGGGAAACCTACGGCGGTCGTGACGCGTCCAGCAAATGGTTCGAAAGCGCCAGCTGGATCTCGTTTGCGGCAATCAACGATCCGGAAACCGCAGACTATATCTCCCGTCGATGTGGCACGACGACAGTCGAGATCGACCAGGTCAGCCGCAGTTTCCAATCGCGCGGGTCGTCACGAACCCGCTCGAAACAGCTCGCTTCAAGGCAGTTGATCCAACCGCACGAAGTCCTTCGCATGCGTGCTGACGAGCAGATCGTCTTCACCGCCGGCAACGCGCCATTGCGATGCGGCCGCGCGATCTGGTTCCGCCGGTCGGACATGAAGTCATGTGTCGGCGAAAACAGGTTTCAACAGCGCGGTGATCGTCCAGAAGTCTCAGCTTCGGCCGAACCGAACTAAACGCGGGAGGATCCATCAATGCGATATTGGGAAGCCTGTGAGGCTCAGGTTTCGGCTGAAGACGCGATCGAGGAATGCCGCATCCACGAAGTGGCGGCCGCCGTCCGAGAAGATGACAAGGCATTGGTCGATGAAGCTGCTGGTGAGGTCATTGCTCATGCCGACGAGGAGGGGGAATATTATGGTGCGGATATCCTCGGCTATCTCGGGTACTGATCAATGCCGCGGTGACCGCGAGAAGATCGTGACCGAAATGGGCGAAGACCGCTTGCGGGCTTCGTTCGCCGTGGCGAATAGAGCCGTACGCCGAAGGCGGATCGCCCAAGACCTAACGTTTCGAACGCTTCACCAGATTGAATCGATCACGCGAAACCGATTCATAATTGTCGTTGGACCGCGGACTCCGTACGCGCGATTCTCAGTCATGATCGCACAGCCCTACCAGCTCTATGTCGAACGCAAGGACCGCGCCAAGAACATGGCTCGCTACTATGCCATGTCGATCGAGGCCAACCTGTTCGGTGAACTTTGCCTGACCCGGCGATGGGGACGGATCGGCAGCAAGGGCCAGACATTGATCCACCACTTCGAGCGGGAGCAGGATGCGGTTGCCCTCTTCCTCGACCTGACCCGACAGAAGCGCGCTCGAGGCTATCGAACGCGGTCAGCTGCAACCCGCGAATCTGATAGTTGCGCTCCATCTACCGTCATCGAGCTTGGGGCAATCAGGTGAAATCAATTCTGACAGGCGTCATTTCCGCCGCTGTTCTGCTAGGCGCAATCTTGATTGTCCCGCATGTTGAAGCGGCTCAATCTGGTCTACCCGCAACGTACCCCAAATGTGCGTCCGGCGCCCGTTACAACTGCGTCGTCGATGGTGATACGCTGTGGATCTACGGCCAGAAGGTGAGAGTTGCCGATATCGACGCCCCGGAGATCAGCACCCCGAAATGCGCGTCGGAACTGACACTTGGCAACAAGGCAACAGAGCGGTTGATCGAGCTCGTCAACGAGGGACCATTCCAACTCCAGGCGTGGCCAGGCCGCGATACGGATCGTTACGGCCGCAAGCTCCGGGTTCTCGTCCGGGAAGGACGAAGCCTCGGCGATCGGCTGGTGTCGGAAGGCCTGGCGCGGACCTGGTCGGGCCGGCGCGAGCCCTGGTGCTGAGGATCCGGCCCGCCAAAGCGGGCCGAGGCGCCTTACGGGCGCCGGTTCCAGTCGGTCTCGAAGTTGACCTCGATGTCTACGAAGAAGGGGATCTTGATCGCGACCTTCAGGCCGAGTTTACCCTTGCGGACGAAGTGACCGACGACCTTGCCGAGAGTGCGCAGGCGGCGGCCGGTAGCGGCGAGGAATTTGGCGAGCTGTTGGATGATCTTTCTCCTGTGATTGCGTTTCATCGCGGGGATGAGATGTGCCTCGGGAAGGAGTGCTGCATCGGCACGACCGCAGCGAAGCGGAGGACCTGAGAACGACTGAATTTTGCTGCGCGAGGAAGCCGAAGGCGGGGAAAATTCTGGCGGCATCAGGTTGCGGCACGACGCTCGAGACGCACCATCCCTGATGTCGATGAAATGGGATCACAGGAGAACCGCGACGGTCGATAATGGCGCGGCGCTATCGGTTGCCCTCAGTGAGGGGGCTCCCAATCGAAGATGTTGCCCTGCAGGTCGACGGCCGCCTCAAGCTCCGCCTGAGCGACATCCAGCTCGGCCTGGATCTGGCGACGCTCACCGGCGTCGCAGGCATTATGAACGCTCGCACCATTATCCTGACAGTCAAGCGCAGACCCTGCGAACTTGTCGCTCACGCGATCGGCCTGAACCATTCCCAATTGAGAGGCAGCCTTTGCCACCTCTCCGCGTCTAAGATTTGATCCGGTTCTGGCGATGCCATCGGCCCTAGACGGCACGAGCCGCATGAACGGGGATTCCGGTTTCCCGTGTGATATCCTTTACGATTTGTGCCAGCGAGCCGAGCTCGTCCTCCGTCAACGCAACCGATTCCGGATAATCGATATCGACGCCGCTGTAATCCGCCGTCAAGGCGTTGATCCAGTCGCTGCCGTTAATGCGATATTCATGCGTGTCGAAATCGATTTCGAGGTCGTCCAACAAGCTGATGGCGCAGCGTCCGAAAATCTCGGTCTCGCCGTCCAGCTGATAGGCGGCGAATTCTTCGTCGCCGGTGAGAACGCTTCGTTCCAATGCCATGATGGTCTGGATACGAGCGATTGCCGCCTCAAGTCCTTCAACCAGGCGGTCATGAAGCTCTTGCAAGAAATCGGTGTCGCAGCCGACCCGATTTGCGAGGACGACGAGCCGGAAACCGACGAGCTTGGCGTAGAGCATGAGGTTCTGATCGGATGTCATAGTGGATCTCCTTCATCTTGATGACGGAGATCGGCCGCTCTGTTGCAATGAGGGGTCAAGGACCGCGAAGCGGCTTGCAAGCGGGGGAACCGATTTTTCCAGAGCGCAGTGCAACGCAGCGGCGGAAAAATTGGGGGAGACCGCGCCGTCCTTGACGCCGGATTTGCTGGAGCAGAATAGGACGTCAGAGAGAGAAGAGACCCGCGGACCCGAAGGGGACGCGACCGATTCCGGCGTGAGCCGGCGGGGAGTGTCGAGGGGGTGAAATCCCTGACAGCTTGGTCGGCCGAGCGATCCGGCTGACCAAGCTCACGGATGCGGCAAAAGCCCCCTCAGAAGGGGGGCTCCGCCTTGAGCCAGCCATCCTTCTCGGCAATGATGACGGCCAGCTCGGCGCGCGCCAGCTCGAGTTCGACCTCGATCTCGCGACGTTCGTCGGGATCGATGCACTCCCTGAGCTCGGACCGCAGTTCTTCGATCTGGATTTCAATGTCGTAGGTCATCGTCTGATCTCCTTGGATGTGAAAGACGACGACAGCGGCCGGGAGGGGATGGCGGGGTCAGGGATCGCGCAAGCGACCGGCAGGGCCGGGGAGTGGGGGAGCCGATTTTCGGAAGGCGCCACAGGCGGCTGCAGAAAATTGGGGGAACCGCTCATCCTTGAGGCCGGCATGCGCGAGCGGCACACTCCCGGTTTCTGAGCAGCTATCCCTCCCTCCCGTGTGCCACCAAAAAAGCCGGACCAGGCTCGAAGCCTGATCCGGCTTTAGATATTTGCCGAGGGAAAGACGCCGCCCTTTCGGGCGGGGCCGGAGTTCTCAGTCCCGGTTCGGCCGGGACCAGATCAGCTGGTAGCCATCTTCGCCTTCGACCTCGGAGAGCGTTGCGTAGATGGGGGCGGGGAAGCTCGGGTCATCGAGCTTAACCGAGAGGTAGTCGCGGTCGGTCTGTTCCGAGCGCTTCTGCCAGGCGGCGCCGAGTTCAACGGCTCCCGCGAAGATGCGGAACTGCGGGCCCTTGTCGGAGGGATTTTCGATGCGGGCGATGCGGGCCTTGACGTTGAGCGCGAGGGTGCGGATCGAGCCGGTGAAGCCGTTTTCGGTAGAGGTGAAGGTGCCGATAGTAGCCATTGTCGTATTCCTTTTCGCTGTTTCGGGCCGCTCTATTGCGGCCTCGATGGCAGTCGCAAAGGCCGGGGACGATCGGACCGCATCCGTAGGGCAGGAACAACGTGGAGGGCGGCGCGGAGACACTTTCTTGTTTCGCGAGGAATGACGGCGACCTGGGGTCCCCACTCGACCTGTCGCGTGGGGTGGGTTCCGGCAGGGGATGAAAGTTTCGGAGCGCCGTTGCGGGAATACGAGCGAGGCGTAGCCGCTCTCCGGCCAGACATGCCTCATCGAGCCCGCGAATGGAGCCCTGTCGTCAAGGGAAAGGGATATGGCAATGGCGGGCCCGCACCGGGGAATCGAGGTGAACTGCCACAGATGGTCAGCAATCTGACATAGCTACGACAACGATATGCACATTCTTCGCATGACGTCCGATCAAGGTCCGCTTGCGAGACGAACTTGCCGCGATAGAGTTGCCCCGCGAATCATCGCCTGGAGGATTTATGGCAAAGCAGACGAAACCGTTTATCGTCGAAATCAAGCAGTCCCGGAAGCTGAAGCCTTCCGCTCCTAAGCCGTCGATCTGGGGAAGGTTGGACTTGAGCACTACGGAAGATCTGGCTCCCGCTGACCCGTTGACAGAGCCGGCCACCACCGAGAGCGGCGACCGACCGTAAGCCTACCTGAAGCGTTCAAGCACTCAAGCAGCGTCCCGAAAGTTGGCCGCCTCCGGCTGTAACCCGTGAAGGAAGACCGTTGCGCGCTGCGCATGGGCAGCCGCCTGGAAGATCGCCCGCTTGTCGTCGGCCAGCACCTTCAACCAGGACTGAAGGTACGACGCGTGATCAGGCCGCGGCTCGAGTTCAGGGGCTATCCCGAGGTCCGCGCAAAGGAAACAACTGCCAAGCTCGGCAATCAGCTCTTCGCGGGCACGTTCGCTCCTGTCTTTGGCATAACGTGACAGGTCTCGGCCGACGCGGTTCTCGGCGGCAGTCCAGTGCGTCGCCTCGTGGCTGAGCGTAGCATAATAGCTCGCCGCATCCTTAAACGTCTCGAAGGGCGGCATCTGGATGAGATCAGGACCTGGCGCATAGAATGCCTGATTGCCACCATGGCGGATCACCGCGCCGGTATTCCGGAAGAACCGGTCCGCCTGCTCGATACGCTCAACATGGTCCTGGGCTGGCGCCGGCCGGTAATAATAGTGGTCGGGCAGACCATCGATCTGTTCGACGTTGAACACGGAATAGGCCTTCAGGAAGGGAATTTCCCGATCGACCTCACCACCTTTTCCGTCCGCTTCGGATTTGGTGAACCGGCTCGCGAACACGATCGTCGATCCGGTCTCGCCCTTTCGAACGGCGGCCCCGAGTTCCAACGCCTGCTTGAACGTCATCCACATCGACGAAGCAAAGCCACGCGACATCTGCTCTGACCAGAGCAGGAGAACGTTCATGCCCGAATAGGGCTGGCCGTTGTGGCGGAGCGGGCGGGTGATCCGGCCATCCGTATTCGCCGCATTCCAGGGCTTCATCCAGGGGCGGACCCCGCTTGCGAGGTCCTCGAGGATCCGATCGGTAATGCGGGAATAGATGTCGGTGCGCTGGCTTTCGACCTTCTTGCTCATTTCTCATCTCCACTATTCGGAGCCGCGCCAATCGCGGCCCCGTCGCGCAGGCCAAGGTCAGGAGCCATGAGCCGACGGCTTGCACCGGAACGGCCGAAACGAAGTGGAGGACGGCGAAGCCGTTGCCTGACGTGGGCGGCTCCTGCAGGTCCGACGCACGAGACGGGCCGCAACGGCCCGATCAAATTCCTATTTCCGCTTTCCCTCCATCGAGAGCCGGCATGAAAAAAGGCCGCCCCAAAGAGACGGCCTCTAACGATAAGGGGGGCGGGCCCCGCCGCATGGTGTCAGTCGAAAGCGGACATCTGGGCCGCGGCCGCCTTGCGATCCACAGAATGTCCGGGGTTTTCGACTGGGCGATCGAACGGCTTCCAGCTCTCACCGACGATATGCTTGTAGGCGGCGACGGCACCTTCGGCTGCCATCCGTAACGCGTGAGCCTGGATGCCCATGTCGGCGGCGAATTCCCGCTTGCGGTGGGCGGCGCTATCGTAGCCGACGGGACCGTCGAGGTCTTCGTCGCGGGCATCGTTTGCCGCCTTGGCCGTGGCATCGCGTGCCTGGGTGACGGCATTGCTGTAGAATTGGCCGGCGCCGTGGGCGGAGCCGACATAGGCGCCGACGATGCGCTGCAGGTGGATCTGCATGGCCCGGTCACCGAGGCCTTCGCTGAGAGCATCCGCGGTCTCGGTGATGAGCCGTTCGTGGAGGTCGCGGATCCCCTCGCTGTCGATGACGGCGGTCCCGAAGCTTTCGGCGATCTTGATCGCCTGGGCGCTGTCTGGGCAGGTGAGGCGGACCATTTCGACGGTGGCGCCCTTGCGGAGCTGGACGACCCGGGCGGTCTGGCGAGTGGTTACGGGCTTGGCCATGTCTCTTCCTTTCGAGCCGAAGTGGTTCCGGCCCCGTGCCGGCTTGCCCTTCGGTGCGGTCGACCGAACCGGCGGAAGACGGGCGCTTCAAGGTCCGGGCGTGCCAGGCCAAGCGGAGCCGATCTGCGAGCCAGCAGGGCAACCGCCCTGCGAGGCCGAGCGGAACTGCTCCGCGCAGGACGGCGGGTTCCGGCCGCCCCGCGGCGCGATAGCGGCCTTGAAGTGGACGGCCGCTGGCTCAGACCGCAGCAAAACCGAAGGACAAACCGTCACGGTGCCATCACCGGACACGACAAGGATATGGCTCCAGCCCGTTCTACTCCTCGCTTTTGCCGATGCCCACATGCGAGACCGCTGCGTTCCCGTCGGACTGGCTCCGCAATACTGCCTTCGGCAACCGGTAGGATTGAAGCCATGTGGGACCATGGGTGTTACGGAGACCGCGCAAGATCCCGCCATCGTCAGAAGGCGGTCCACCCCCCATCCAGACATCGCTGAGGATGCTCTTCCAGCGTCGTCCATGCCTGGCGGCATACGCTTGTAGTGCAGCTTCCTGATCGTCGCTCGGGGCTGGCCATTGCTGGCGCCTGTGTTTGGCAGCACGCAATTCGGTCCCGTTGCGCTCTGCGATCATGCGCTTGAGCTCGGCCACGCCCGCGTCAAGGCATGCTTTCCCTTCGAGATGATGAAACCGCAGCCAGAACGCAGTTCGCTCAGCATTGGAAGATCCGATCCCGGCGTTCCGCTCGAGGTCACCTATTGTTGCCATGTCATCAGCCCTCCGGACTCGAGTGTGGGCCGGCAGAAGATAAACGGTCGCGTAGCGCTGCGATCGCAGCGTCCTGTCGAGCCAGCTTTCTTGATAGGGCTTCGGCCTCTGGCTGACGCTCTGCTGTGAGGCCGGCTAGGTTGGCGCGATAGCGCTCGAGCAGGGTGCTGCCATCGGGCGCCTTTCCGCGATGGTAGCCGGTCTGGCGCCTCGCAAGCTTCGGCAGGATTGCCGTCATCCGGCGGGTGATCTGCCTGTCAATGAGTTCCAGCTGCCTCTGGGTCTGACGGCGGGCGTCCTCCATGCGAGAGAGCTGGGTTTCGGGTGACATTACCGGTGCCATCATGCCGCCCTCGCGCTCCAACCGACGAAGCTCGACGGACCATCATAGGCGGCATGACGCGCGAGATCGATGACAAAGCCAAAGCGACCGCGCCTACCATATTCTTCATGAGGAACGAGAAAGCGACGCTCCTCTCGCTGGGATTCGCGATTGCCGCCTCTCTTGGCGAACACCTCAGTCATGCCGGAGTGGTGAGAGGAGATGATTGCAGAGATGACGATCCAGTCGTCAGCATGCACGCGATCAAACTCAGCGCGATCCTTCAACCAGGATTCCCCGGCGCTGAGCTGACGGCCGCGAAGCTTCTCCCAATAATCCGGGAAGGTGTTGCGCGCGGCCTCATTGGCGCACTGGCGCTCGTAGCCGGTGAAGAGATCCGGGAACGTCAAGGCGACGATCGCCCATTCGCTATCTTCCTCGTACCAACCGCCCGCGCTGCGAACCGAGGCATCGACCTGAAGATTTCGATCGGGAGAAAGATGAAAGCCGCCATGTCCTGAGGTCGAGTGGCTGACAATTCCCTCGGCATAGATCGTCGCCAGCTGCGAGCCGCCCCATGGCGTGCTTGCCGACATGCGTGTCTGGATGCGGGAGAAGGCTGAAAGTTCCCGCATGTGCTCCGCGGTCTCGATTGCGCGGAGACGGAACGCCGCTTCGTCCTTCACGCGCCCATCGTGGCGATAAAAATGGTGACGCCGCACTTCGGCTAACGGCTTGGTGATGCGCCAAGCACTGGCCAGAAAGAAGTCGCCGCTTCCGTTGGAGATCAGGCCGAGGAGGATTTCGCCGATGCGTGCAACAGGAAATCCGTCGGCGCTTGTCCCGAACTCGACGCCATCGGCGGCTGAGCAGATGGATACTGGGTCTGTGGCGGAGGTAAATGATGCTCCGTTCATGGTCGGGCTCCTTTGTTTGAAGGTCCTGAAAAGCAAACCGCCGCCGGGATGACCGGCGGCGGAGCGGAAGATTTGGAAAGGACTGGTGGGATTACTCGGCCGCGATCCCGTAGGCCGTTTCGTGGTCGTCGAGCGTGCCCGGACCCTCATCCGCTTCGACCATGTCGGAGACATCAACCTCTCCATGCCCGTCATTGGCGACGATACCGCCGTCAGTGCCATCGTCGGTCTCGCCCTCGTCCTGCGGGGTCGCTTCGTGATCAAGATGCTTGAGGAGGGCGAGAACCTCCGTCGGCTCCGGCGCGAACAGAGCAGACGGATGGACGAGGTTCGTATCGCCTTCGAAGTGGGTGACGAGAGCTGAGCGGGTCTCGCGGACACGCGCACGCGGCTCGACACCGGCATCCTTGGCGACGGTTTCAAGGGCCCGACGCGATAGGGATGCGAGGAAATCCTCCATGCCCATGTTCGGCAGGTAGCTGTCCGCACCGATCGCCTGGCCGGCGACACGGGACACGACGCCGCTGTTCGACATGCCGCGTCGGCATGAGAGCACGTCGATCAGGGCTGCACGTGCAGCGCCGCGAACTGTATCCATGTCGAAAGACAGCTTGCCATCCTCGGTGAAGAGGCGAGCGGCATGGCGGCCGAGGCGCGCACCGCCGTAAAGGTTGCCGCCCGCGCCGGAGTCGACGCGAACGTTCTGTCCCGCGAAGGCAAGCACGAGCAGCGCCATCAGCATATCGTCTTCGATCAGAGCGCGGCCGAGGGCATCGTGCAGGGCGTCGGTGCGGAAATCGCCAATCATATCCTGACCCTTCTGGGTAACATCCGGGCGTGCCTTCGGTGTTGAGCCGGTATCGTCATTGATGGCGCCCTCGGCACCATTTGCACTGTCGCCCTTCGGCTTCGCCGCCTCGGGCATGCGGTAGTAGACGGTCTGAACCTTGCCGTCGCGATTGAGATAAAGGCCTGTGTTGTCGGATTTCGAGGGCTTGCCGTAGACCTGGCTTGCCTTCTTCGGCAGTTCCGGCTGACCCCAGCTGTTGACCTCGACGATCGCGCCGCGCTTCGGCAGATTGGACGTCATCCATTCGTGCTGGGCGCCGAGAAAACCTTCGACGTTGGTGGTGTAGCGGCTGTCCTGGTCGGCCGGCGCGAACAGATCTTCGACCCATTCGATGCCATAGGCCTCGCGCAGATCATCGCCGAAGCTGGCATCCTTGGCATACATGCGCTTCTTGGTCAGGGCATTGGCGATCGACCACCAGGCAGCGGCGTCGCCCTTCTTCGGCTTGTGCGCCTTCCAGACTTCCTTCTGTTCGACCTCACCGGCGGCAGCAATGATCCGCAACTGCTGCTCGGAGGGCATATCGCCCTGCGCCATCTGCTCGAGCATCGCCGGCAGAACGTTTGCAAGCAGGCGTAGCTTGCGGATCTGGCGAACGGGGAGCGCCAGCGCGACGGCGATCGCTTCCTCGGTCCAGCCGAGTGCGACGAGCCGCTCGATACCCCGCCATTGGTCGACCGGGTTTAGCGCTTCGCGCACGCTGTTTTCGACCATCGAGCGCATGGCGCCGTTGTCGTTCGCAGCATCCACCACGAGGATCTCGATTTCCCCGAGGCCCGCAGCGATCGCGAGGCGCACTCGGCGATGGCCGGCATCGATGATGTAGCCATTGCCACCATCCGCTTCGGGCGCAACGATGGGCGGCTGGACGATACCGACGGCTTTGATCGTCGCCAGCATCAGCGCATCGGCCTGTGGCGACGATTTCGTCTGACGCATGCGGTCGGGGTTTTCCTTCAGAGCGCGGGGATCGATCGTCTTGATCTGCATGGGACTGTCCTTTCGGGAGGGTTACGAGCCGGCGCCTTGCCAGCCCTTCCTGTCTTCATTTTTCTCGAAGACACCTCCGGGACCGCGGGGTCGGCCGAACTGCCGCAACTGCGGCCGAGCATCCCTGCTGGGCAGGACGAGCGGGGCATCTGCCCTGCGAAGGACAACCGGCCGGGATCGCACAGGCGGCGGTTGAGCGGAAGCGGCGGCAGGAGGACCGATCTGCGACCGGTTCCATTTTCTTTCCCTATACTTCGCCCTTTTCTAATTTACATCGCAGCGATTACCCCGCCAAATGGCGCGGAGGTTCATCATGCAGCGCCAGATCTGCGTATAGACGCGGCCCGTCTGAAAGACTTAGGGGCGCCGTTTCAGAAGCGAGAACGCATCAGCCACTATCCTCTTCAGCGTCGCCTTTCGATCGGCCTCGACCGCGGACGTTGGGGCAGGGTGAGTAGCCGGAACCGGCCCGCCATCCTCAGGATCCGCAACCGGATCTGCGAGTGAGATAGCCGGTTTCGCAGCAACGACGATGTGCGAGACGGTCGTTTCGTCGGACTTCACAGTGACGGCGACTTTGTTGCTGGATCGGATCTGGTCGACCGCAATTCGAGCAGCGGCCTCCTCGTCGTCGGCTTCAATGAGAGAGGTCTGGATTACAAGATAAAAAGGCATGGGTTCCCGCAGTGTTATTCTTCAGGTCTCATCGCGCGCGCATCGGTCAAGGCGCCAAAAGCGAAAACGAAATCCGTATCTCGTATCCACATCGACTTAGCGGCCGAAGCGAAAAGGGCGCTCGACCCGTGCGGGGAGCGCCCTTTTCTCTGATCCCGGACGATATCGAAAGCCGCGGCGGTTGCCCGGCGGCAGGACATCATCGAAACGGGAAGCGATGCTCAGATATTGTTGATAGCGACAGATTTCAAGTCGCGGCGTGAGCGACCCCCTGATAGATGTCGCCGCCCATCCGATAACTCCCAAGTCGAGGCAAGATGAGCACGGACCCCAACACCCGGAAATCCATCGCGCAGCGGGCCATCGACAGGGCGAAAGGCCATGGCGTGCCCATCGATGAAGATCCGGCCTTCATCGCGCTTCTCGACGAATGGGTTCGCGGCGAGATCGATATGAAGCAGATGCGAGAGCGCTACCTCGGCAGACTCGCCCTGTAGGAGGCCGAGCAACGCGGCCGCCTCGCGCGCAGGCGAGCACGACCGGAACCGGGCGAGACCTGAAGACCTCCGGTTCCGGCCGCTTCAAGCGGCCTCCTGGGCACCGTCATCCACGGCGGCGGCCGCCAGTTCGTCTTCGATCCCACGGAGAAGACGGCGCTTCTCGGAGAGCTCATCGGCGAACTGGAAGGTTCCGCCCGTGCGGGAACGATAGGACGTCAGGCGTCGCTCGGCGTCATCCAGGCGCTGGCGATAGCGCCGTTGTTCCTCCTCGAACCCGTCGAGCCCATGCTCGAGCCGGGAGATCGCTCCAAGTGGGGTGACAGTGATAGCAAGCTCGATCTCGTAGTCGGCGCCGCTGCGCTGGATGAGCGTCTTGTAGCGATAGCCATCGCCCCTGCCGAACCGCTCGCCCTCGTAGACGAGATCGAACCCGCCGATCGTCGCCAGATGAACCTCGCCCTCGTGCTGGAGCTGCAGAAGCGTGAGGATCTCTTTCATCAGTGCGCGGCCGGCCTCCTTGCGCTCGGTATGGCTCTCTCCCAGCACCGTCATCGTAAAGGCGTCGCCTGACGTGGGCTGGAGCCGCTCGAGGTCCTGGCCGACCTCACCGATGCGGCGGGTCGAGATCTCGATCTCGCGTTCGGCATCGCGCATCTGCCGGCGGACGGCATACTGATCGTCTTCGTGGGCGGCGCGGAGCCGTTCGAGCCGGGCAATGTCGGCTTCCAGGCCGGCTTTCTGCATCAATCGCTCGTCGCCGGACGCGATGGCCTTGGCCATGGCGAACTGGTTGGCGGCGCCTTCGCCTACATCTTCGAGCCTGCGGATCGATGTGTCGCCTGAAAGGGCAGCGGCGATAAACCGCGCCTTGCGTTCGTTGTTCTGCCACATGGAAGCGTCGAGACTTCCCTCGGTGGCATAGGCGAAGATGTCGACCTCGTCATGCTGGTTTCCCTGTCGAACGATGCGTCCTTCGCGCTGTTCGATCTGCGACGGCAGCCACGGGACATCGAGATGGTGGAGCGCTTTCAGCCGGAGCTGGGCATTGACGCCGGTGCCCATGGTCTCGGAGGATCCAATCAGGAAACGCACCTTGCCGGCGCGGACATCGCCGAACAGCCGTTGCTTGGCCTCGGTCTTCTTGTAGTCCTGCATGAAGGCGATCTCCGCCGCGGGTACGCCGAGCCGGATCAGCTCGTCGCGGATGAACCGGTAGGCCGAAAACCCCCGGGTCTTCTCGACATTCATAGTGCCGAGATCGGAGAAGATCATCTGCGCGGCCCCCGGCAGTTCGAAATCCTTGCCATCGGGGCGCCGGTAGACCGCATCACCGGTCTCCTTCCAGATCCGGTGCGCATTGCGGACCAGGAGATTCAGCTTGTTATCGTCCTCGTTCCCAGCCGCCGGCATGACGAACCGCAGATCGATAGCGGCGTGGCGGCCGTCAGTGATGACGGATAGAAGAATGTCGTCACCGGGTTTGGCCGGACCCTCGCGCTGTTCGATCATCTTGATCCTGCTGCCGAGCGTCTGCTGATAGGTCTTGAACAGCGCCGTCGGCTTCGCGGTCAGGATCTGCCGCCGGCCGGTCGAGATGTCGGGCACCCTCACATACTGCCGAAGGTCATCCGGCATGACCACATCGGCAAACGAGCGGAACATCGCGATCAGCTCGGGGACGTTGACGAACGACGCAAAGCGACTGACCGGCTTGTATTTGCCGGATGGTTGGATTTCCAGTTCGGTCGTCGTATCGCCGAAGCAGGACGCCCAGGCATCGAATTCATGCAGCCCGCGCTCGAAAAGAGCCGCGTGGCCAAGCAGTCTCTGGATCGAGAACATTTCGCCTAGCGTGTTGGTGATCGGCGTGCCGGAGGCCAGCACCAGCGCCCGGCCGGGATTTTTCGTCTCGATGTAGCGGGACTTCACATAGAGATCCCAGGCGCGCTGCGAGCCGTTCGGATCGATGCCCTTCAGCGTCGACATATTGGTGGCGAAGGAGAGCTTGCGGAATTCCTGCGCCTCGTCGACGACGATCTGATCCACACCGATCTCCGAGATCGTAAGAAGATCGTCCTTGCGGGTAGCGAGACCTTCGAGCCGCTCCTTCATTCCTTCTTTCAACCGCTCAAGCCGCTTACGCGAGACGCGGTCCTCGCTGTCGACCTTGGTCAGCAGATCCTCGTATAGCTGCAGCTTGTCCTGGATCATCTCCTGCTCGAAGGCCGACGGCACGGCGATGAAGCGAAACGCCGAATGGGTGATGATGATCGCGTCCCAAGTGGCGGTCGCTGCCCGCGACAGGAAGCGAGCGCGCTTGTCCTTGGTGAAATTGGTCTCGTCGGCCACGAGAATGCGCGCGTTGGGGTAAAGAGCCAGGAATTCGCGCGCCGCCTGCGCCAGGCAATGGCCGGGGACAACCAGCATCGCCTTGGCGATCAGCCCCAGCCGGCGTTGCTCCATGATCGCGGCCGCCATCGTCATCGTCTTGCCGGCGCCGACGGCGTGGGCGAGATAGGTCGAGCCATCGGCGATGATCCGCCAGATGCCGCGTTTCTGGTGCCCATAAAGAACGAAGGCGCCAGAGGCGCCGGGAAGTTTCAGATGGGAGCCGTCGAATTTGCGCGGCGCAATGTTGTTGAAGCGGTCGTTGTAATCGCGGGCCAACCGGTCGGTGCGGTCCGGATCGGTCCAAACCCAGTCTTGAAACGCCTGCTTGATCTTCTGCAACTTGTCGCGCGCCGCCTCGGTATCGACGACGTTCAGCACCCGGCGCTCGCCATCGACATCCTTGAACACATCGAAGATCTGCGGGACGCGGCTGTTTAACGCATCGGCGAGCAGCTCGCCGGCATGCCGGCGGCCCGTGCCCCATTCGGATGTGCCGGCTGCAGAATAGCCGAGCTGGCGCGCTTCCACCGTCCTGGAGCTAAGCTCCGGCATGTGGTGGATGCGGATATCGCTTTCCATCCTTTCCTTGACGAAGGCGACGACATCCGCGGCCGGGATCCAAGGCGCGCCGAGGCGTGCCGTGATGTCCGACGGACGCAGGTCGGCCGGTTGGACCGCCTGAAGGGCACGAACATTGCGCTCGTAGACCGGATCAAGTTCCGCTGCTGCCTGCGCGGCCGCCAGCTTGGTGCGGACCGATCCGGAGAGATAGGCATCGGCAGTCTTCCAGGAACCATCAGCCGGATCTTGAAACACCGTGTCACGGAGGTCATCGATGACTGCGGAGATTTCGCGATGGAGGAGCTCGGCGATATGATCGAGATCGACATGGCCGCGCTCGTTGAGTACGACCGCCAGCGCATCAGCCGCATTGGTGATGACAGGCGACATCGGCGGAGCGATCACACGGGTGGCGAAGATCGGACCCGGCTTCGCCGTGTCGGTCTCCAGATCATAGTCCTCGATCGATGCAACCAGCCAGCAATCGGGATCATCGCGGAAGGGCAACAAGTTCGGCTGACGATGGGTCTCCTTCACCTCGCCGGTCTCTGGATCCTCCTGGATCGAGACGGTTGTGTGGTTGATCGGACCGAAGTCGCGGACGAATGCCGACCAGGCGAGGCGGAGCCGCACCTGCAGGTCGCGCCACGGCCGGTCCGTCTCCTGGGCCTTCAGTATCTCACGGACGGCATCGCGGATCGGGACCAGTTTCGAGATGATCCGAACATGCTTTTCAGAGATCCCGTCACCGGGGCGGCCCTTCCGGACGGTCACCGCTACCGCCGTGCCGTCGAGCATCTGCATCAGCCCCTTCGCCCGGTCAACGAAGAAGCTGCCTTCGCGGACCGGGCTATCCTTCGGCCTGAGGTCGACGATCTCGGCGAGCTCATCTTCCAGATCGATATCAATCGGGGTCGGCTCGCCGTCATAGACGTCGGCCGGAAGAAGTTCGATGGCGGCGTCGAGGATGGTGTCGAGATCGGCTCCGTCGCGGGCGACGCAGGTGTACGTCTCGCCAAACGGCCCAGAGGTGAGGGCATGGGTGCCGAGCACGAAGTCGGGATGGCGTGCAAACCAGCGGTTCACGCGGATCGCACCCTCATCGTCGACAGCAGGCCGCACCTCATCAACATCAAGCCAGATCTGATCGCCTTCCGGTTCTCCTGCCTTGCGCTTGCGGAAGAAGAGGATGTCAACGACGACATCGGTGCCGGCGTCGCGCCGAAAGCTGCCTTCTGGCAGGCGGATCGCCGCGATCAGGTCGGCGGTTTTGGCGATATGCTCGCGTGCGGTCGTAGCGGCCTTGTCCAACGTGCCATGCGAGGTGACGAAGGCGGCCAGTGCGCCCGGCTTCAACAAGTCGATCGAGCGCGCAATGAAATAATCGTGGAGCCGCAAGCCAAGCGACCGGTAGGCCCGGTCGGAGCGGACGGTGCGATCGGAAAAGGGCGGATTGCCGATGGCGAGATCGTAGATCGGCGCCAGATCCGTGCGGGCGAAGTCGCCTTCAAAGATGCGAGACCGCGGCTGAAGAAGGCGCACGATGCGCGCCGTGACCGGATCGAGCTCGATCCCGGTGACATAGGCGGTGTCGCGGTACTCTGGTGGGATGAGGGCAGGGAAGAGCCCTGTCCCGATACCGGGCTCAAGCACCCGGCCCCCGCGCCAGCCGAGACGCTGGATCCCAGCCCAGATCGCCCGGACGATCAGTTCCGGCGTGAAATGGGCATATTGGGTGCAGCGGGCAAGCGAGGCATAATCAGCCTCCGACACGGCGGTTTCGAGCGAAGAACCGAGCGCGTCCCAGCCATCACGAAAATCGACCTCGCCCGGCCGGCGGAACATGCCATTGGCAAGCTCGCCAGCACCGAAGCCAGTGAAGCGGACCATCTGTGCCTGCTCCTTGGCGGTCGCCGGCCGCTCCTGCTTCACTATGCCCTCCGTGACCAGGATTGCCGCCACGTTGACGCGAGCACGATCCTTCCATGAGGCACCGAGACCGCGGTCGCCGTCCAGATAGAAATTCTGGCGCTGACTGTTCGGGCGCGCCGCCGAAGTCACAACTGGCAAAGCCGGGGCGGGCGCCGGCGGAGTGGGATCGGGATCGTCGTCATTGGCCGCCACTGTGTCGAAGCCGCCAAATGCGGTGACACCTAGCGCAAGGCCTGAAGAGAGCGCAGAGCTACCGAACATGTCGAGAGTGAAAGGATCGTTGCTCATCGGGAGTTTTCCTTTTCGGATGCGCGCCATCGCTCGCCCGCCGCAATAGCGGGCTGGAAGCGCCTGATGGATTGAAGGGATTGATGACGCCTAGGCCGCGATGTCAGGCAGATGCCGCATATGAACGGGCAGTTTGGCGGCGATCTCATCATCGGTAAGGTCGTCCAGCAGCTTCAGAAGCGTGCCATTGGTACCGCTCCACAGCATGACCATGCGCTGCCCCTGCATCACCGGTGGAAACCGATCGGCATAGCCGCGATAGGCATTCGCAGTGCTGCTCCAGGTATGTTCTAGTCGCTCTTCACGGGACATGGCGCGAACCGGCTGGGTTTCGCGCTCGAAGATCGTCGCCCGCATCGTCTCGACCGAAGTGGGATCGGACAGGTCGCAATAGCCGTGGAAGTACCGAGGCTTTCCGTCGATCCGCAGCGCATGCTGGTGGTCGAGCCCGTTAGGAATTCGCGCAACGCGAAGATCGGCCCGCACATCCACAATGGCGGCAGGATATTGAGCATGTAATCGTAGAGTGCCTCATCAATTTCGAACCATTCTCCGCTGTAAAGCGGAGCAGCATCGCTCTGCCACCGGTCGGGGCGCTGACTATGGCGATCGAAAAGCCGGAACATTTGCGGGCGCGTTGCGACGCCCTCGAAAATCTTGCGGATGGGGGCAGGGGTGTTCATCTCTGGCTCCTTCAGGTTTCGGGACCTGGCGATGGCCACTCCATCACCTCTGTTTTAGTCCCTCATGACACCTTCCGGGCCGCCGGCATCCCGATCGGCCGCGTCAAGGGCCGGCTTTAGCCGGGCGAAGCCTCCCTTGATGCGGTCGGCGGCGATGCGGCACGCCTCTCTCTTCCTTCGCTCTTCAATTTCTCTCTCCTTCTCTCCTGCAGGACTTCATTCCAATCCTCCGCCGGCGGCCGGAGACGGACCGAAGGGCGATCGACCTGTGCGGCCAGTGCCTGAAGACGACGTGCGAACGCATCGCCTTGGCTATTGGCATCGGTGGCACAGACGAGGTGAGTGCCAGGGCAAGCGAGAAGGTCGACCAGCGCCGCTTCGGTTCTGGGCGACCATCCGCCACCGGTACTGAGGTAAAGACTTCCGTCCTGCAGATCTTCGATCGTGGCGAGGCTCATCGCGTCGATGGCAGCCTCCGTCACGCAGAGACGGAGAGCGTCAGGCGCACCCAGGCGAAACAGAACTTTGCTGCCACCCGTCGAAAAGCCGCGCCAGTCAGGTCCGCGCTCTTCCCATCCAACCACCAATCCGGCGCCATCGCTATGGGCGGCCCACATGCTGCCGAATGGACCTTCTCGAACGATCCCTTGATTGATGGCCGAGCGCAGGATGGAGATCGGGATCGCACGCGACCAGCAGAGATACCTCCAGACGCCGGATCCAGTAGCTGGAAGACCGCGACCTTGCCATCGTGTCAGAATATCCGCAGGCTCGACCTTGGACGGCGGCTTCTTCCAGATGACGGGTGCAGCTGTGAAGCCGATGAGATCGCCAACACGGTCGACAGCCTCTGAAAATCCTAAATGCTGAAGCAAGCAAGTAAGAGCGAAAACGTCGCCTTTATCGTCGCTCAAGGGATCAAACCAGCCGCGACCTTCGTGGGTGACGATGATGATTTCCGCTCCGCGACGAAACTTCACCGCCCGGCGCGTGCTTTCCTTCACATCGACCGCGAACCCAGCCTGTTCGAGGACGGCAGCACAACTCACCGCCTCGCGTAGTTTCTCGATTTCTTCTCTTTTCATGATTTTCCGATCGCCTGCGATCGTTCCTCAATTTAACTCCCCGCATGATCGGCGGGACATCTTCCAGCCGCCGCGAAGAGCAGAGGGGGCAAGGGCGCGGGAAGCAAGGTGCAAGGTTGCACCGCCCGCGGCGAAGCTTCCCTTGCCGCCGATAGGTCGCCAGCGGCACTCGGAACGGCAATTGCCGGCTCAGTGAGCCGGCCACGGATGAAATTCATGGATGACCGAAAGGTCATCATCGGCGTCGATCTCGTCAGAGGGCAGGACGCCATACTCCCCGTCGACTTCGAAGACGGTGACGGGGACCATCAGGTCGCGGGAGAGCTGGAAGGCGTGGGACTGTGCGAGAGAAAGATCGTGCGACATGTGAGAGGCTCCATTTGGGAGCGGGCCAATTCCCGCTCGATGGCTCCTCAAAAGGCCCTGGGACGGGCGCGATCACCGCGAGGGTGCAGCCCGAGTGGCCGCAGCTTGCTAGCGGACCCCTTGCGGGTTGATCGTGGAAGATCCGGATCTGGGCCAGGACGCCATCGCAAGAGAGCGGGTTTGGCGTGCTTCCGAATGGTGCCGCCCAGCCACAGCCGAATTCGAATGGAGTTGGACACTCAGCCGCGTACAAGCCAGACATTCGGGACATTTGCGGATGTCCTTCACAGACGAAAGGGAGAGGCGTGTATGCACACGCATGTGTTTGCAAACCGCTCGACGATAAGCCATGTCATGGAGGAGGTGAGGGCGAACAATGCTGGCATTCGGAAACATGTTGGACCTGGCGGGAATTGAACGAAGCACGGTCCGGCTGCTTCGACATCAGGACAACCGGCATGCCGGGTTCCCGACACCCTATGCTTTATGGCGTGACCATCGCGAACGCTTCGAGGCATACCAGGCGACCCAATCCTTCGCCAGTGAGCCGAAACTGCGCGCGACCTACTGGGCCTCTTTCGTCGGCGTTCCCGAGCGGGAAACGTTGTTCGTTGGGCTATACGCAGCCCGGCTTCTCGGCCCATTGCCGGCCGATCGCCAGCACCCGATCACCGGCGGCATAGAGCCCGCCGGAAGCTGCAACGTTTACGAAGTTGATCGCCTGCCTTCGCTTTCCGAATACGCCGGCCGGCTCTGGATCGACTGGGGCGATAGCTATAGGTCCTGGATCCAGCGCGGTGACGGTAAGGCGAAGCGCCTAATCGAACTGCGGCGAACTCTAGGCGATCCTCCATTCCCCGGCTTTGCGGCCTTTATCGCCAATCTCTCCGATATCGAGAGCCTTCCCGCGACCTGGCAGGCACCTCTGTCTGCGACGAGGGGCATCTATCTTCTGACCTGCCCGAGAACGCGCGAGCAATATGTCGGCATGGCGTCGGGTGTCGACGGCTTCATCGGCAAGTGGCGCGAATACTTTGCAACGGGCCACGGCGGTAATGTCGGGCTTAAGAGTCGCGACCCCAGCTACTACCAGCTATCGATCCTCGAAACGGTCGGCTCGACCGCGACGACCGCGGACCTCGGGGAGCTCGAACGACGCTGGAAGGACAAGCTGCAGAGCCGGGAAATGGGCCTTAACAGGAACTGACATGACAAAAGCAGATCAGATACGCTCATTAGCGGCGGGTGGCCTGAAGGCGGCGGACATCGCTGCTCGATTGGGGATCGCTATCAGCATGCCTACAATGTCATCAATGCCGGTCCGCGTCGGACGTTGGAAGCGGCGACCAAGCCGTCCCCCATCGATCGACCGGAAACGCGCCCACAAAGCAAACCCGCGCTCACGACCGACATCCTGATCAGCGGCGGCTTTACACGGGTCGGACGCTGGATCATCTCGGGGGACAGCCTTGCTGTCGAAACGCCTGCGCCGAAGTCCAAGGGTGTCTATGCCTTCGTAAAAGCCGGCGTCGCGCTCTATGTCGGCGTCGCAACAAAAGGGCTCGCGGGCAGGCTCTATTCATATGGGCGCCCGGGGATCTCGCAGCGAACCAACCAGCGCCTCGAAGCCATCATCATGGCAGAGCTGTCAGGCCCTGAGGCCATTGAGATCTTCATAGCCATGCCTCCGGATCTCGAATGGAATGGCCTGCCGGTCAACGGAAGTGCGGGCCTTGAGCACGGATTGATCGAGAAATACTCGCTTCCGTGGAATATCCGCGGCGCCACTGCGCTCGAAGCCATAGCCGGCCCGGGTCAACCGGCGTTAGGCCGAGATCCGGGACAAAAAATGTAGAACATCGGAGAAATCAGCATAGCGACGGCCGCTCGGCCGGGATTTCGGGAATTCTCAACACGGCACTGCCGGAAGTAGCGCAGCCGCAGGAGGCTTAGCATAGCGCCGGTCAGCGGAAGCGGGGACCGACTGCGCCCGGCGGGGGCGTTCCGCTTCAGGCTGCTGCCTGGTCGTCCGAGACATATTCCCTCAAGCCGTCGAAGACTCCCAGTCTTTTTGGCGGAGCCTCCTTGACGCATCGTTGGGGCGGATCGGGGCCAGTCGATGACCATCGCTTCGATAAGAGGGCCGAGGCCGTCTCCTTCTTAATCGATCTCGTCAAACAAAAAAGCCTACGCGGTTGGGCGTGGCCACGGGCGCATAGACACAAGGTTGTGCGTTCTAGCTCAGATCGAAGCAACGCAGGATTGACCAATGCACTGGCTACAGGCGCTATTGCGCAACTCCTTCAAGCTGGGTTGATTCGCCCCGGAGAGATCCATGGCCGTCGTCGATGCTCGAATTCTTATTCTCTGCAAGACCTACCCGTCGCCGAGCGGAAAGTATGCGGAGACGACGTGTGTTGCTGGGATGGACGAGAGTGGCAAGCTGGTCCGCCTCTTCCCGGTTCCTTTTCGTCTTATTGCCACGGGTCAACAGTTCAAGAAGTGGCAGTGGATCCGTGCGAAGGTTGAAAAAGCGCGCAAAGATCATCGGCAGGAAAGCTTGACCATCAAGGTCGACACGATCGAAGGCGAAGCCGTCGTTCAGCCGGGCAAGGATTGGGCCGAACGAAGACACCTGATCTCGCCCATCCATGTCTACGATCATTTCGATAAGATAGATGCCGAGCAGCGGGCCAGCGGTATGTCGCTCGCCATGTTGAAGCCGGCGCGGATCCTTGGTCTGGATATCGAGCCAGTCTCGAATCCCGAATGGACCGAAGAGGAACTGGCGAAGCTAGTGCAAGAGCAAAAGCAGGGCGGTCTCTTCGATGATGAAGACAAGCCATCGATCAGGACCCTGCAGAAGCTTCCCTTCGACTTTTACTACCGCTACCAGTGCGGCGAAGGTCCAGGCGCGAAAATGTTCAGGCACAAGCTTGTGGACTGGGAGGTGGGTGCTCTCTATTTGAACTGTCATCGCTCCCATGGAGCCGACTGGGAAAAATACTTCCGGGACCAACTCGAAAATAAGATTCCAGCGAAGGACCTGATGTTTCTCATGGGCAACCAGCACCGGTTTCAGGACCAGTGGTTGATCATCAGCCTCATCTATCCGCCACATCTTGCCCAGGGGCTGCTGCTATAGCTAAAGAGCTACGACCGCTTCGGAAGCCGGTCCTGGTTTCGGATGTACCGTGCAGGATCGTCGCCGAAGAGATGCGTCATCTCGTATCCGAAAGCGCCCATGCGTTCGCCGACTATGAATCGGTGGCAGGTTTTCGGATCGCGTTCGAAGCAGAGGAGGCAGACCGCCTGCTCCTCGGAGGCGGTCGCGAGCTCTTCAATTGCCGCGGCTACTTCGGGAAGGTCAACATGCCCGGAATAGATCGAGCGGAACCGATCGTAGTCGCCCGCCTTCGCCGCTTCACGGCCTTCTTTCGGATCGCCAAGCTGCTGCATCGCGAGATACTTGATGCCGGCTTTTTCAAGATGCTCCCGCAAAGCGTTCTTGGAGAATCCCTTCTTGCGTGACAGGGGAACTGCCCGGACATCTGCTACCGCTTCGATTCCGACGGCGGTCAGCGTCTTCACGAAACGCTCGATGTCGGTGCCCTCGTAGCCGATGGTGTAGACTGTCTTCATGCGATGCTCCTTCTTCGCTCGCGATAGCGAGCGTCGCTGGCCTGACGCTTGCCTAGCGCGAACGCGCCTCGATACTGCATCGGGGAGGGGGCCGCCAGAGGGAAACGCCGATTTCCGCAAGGGCGGGTAACCTGGCCGCCGCTATTGACTTGCAATGCCGAAGACCTTCTAGCCCGAGTTTCTGTGGACGGCCCGCATCGCGCGTTTGCAGGAATCTTAGCCAGCCTTGTACCTTCCCGGTCGCTAAACGTTACAGGAGAGATGGAGATGGCACTGAAGTGGACCGCGCTTGGTGTCCTGCCGAAATGTCGCCGCACAATGGGTCTTCGCAGGGTGGACCTTCCTATGTCTGGTGCGCAGTCTCGAACGAGCTGCAGCCCAACTCAACGGAATGATCCAATCCACGTCCGCAGCAGGGACGCTCAGTGCCTCAAATCGGGTTTGACGCGCTGAGTTAGAAGGCTGGCACTTCGCTTATGCGGTGGCGCCAGCCAATGCGTTGAACACTTCTCCCGTCTTGAGCATGCTGTGCATGATGACCGCAAGCTTACGGGCGATCGCCACCGCAGCGCGCTTGAAGCCCAACCGCTCACGCAGTTTAAGCCCCCAGCTCTTGAGACTGCTCTCGTTCCTGGCACTGGTTCTCGTAAGGATCACAGTCGCCGCTTCATAAAGCAGTCCCCGCAGACGGTGGTCACCTCTTCGCGAGATGTGGCCGTCATAATCGACTTCGCCTGACTGGTAGCGCCGCGTTGTCAGCCCGAGCCAGGCGCCAACCGAGCGCGACGTTCGGAAGTTGTCTGGATCTTCAATCGCGGCGACATAGGAGACGGCGGTGACAGCGCCGATCCCCGGGATCGTCATCAACAGCTTCGTCGCCTGGCTTTTCCGCGCCGCTACGAGCAACTGGCGATCAAGATCGGCCGCGCGCTTGCGTATGTCGCGCCACGCCTCAAGCAGAGGCAATATGATCCATGCCAGGCCGTCATTCCCATCCAAAAACTCTCTTACATTGCTATCAAACACCCGACCTGTTCCTTTGGGGACGATCAGACCGAACGTCTTCATCAGGCCGCGGATCTGGTTGCTGAGCTGGGTTGAGATGCTCAAAAGCTGATTGCGGGCCGTCACCAGCGTGCGCGTCAGCATGCTGTCGAACGCTTTTACCCGGACCGCCTTGTAGAAGCCGGCTTCGGCCAGTTGCGCCAAGCCATCCGCATTATTGGCATCGGTCTTGTTGAGCGTCTCGTTCAAGACCTTTTGCGCGTGCCGCGCTTCAATGCAGATTGCCGGAACCCCTTCGGCCGTCAGCGCATGATAGAACCACGTCGACAGCGGCCCCGTCTCGAATACGACGCGCTTGGCGTTTGGCGCGTGCTTGCGGATCATCTGCGCCAAAAGTTTTGGGTCCGAAGGGCACTTCCCGCGCCATATCCGCTTCCCGTCTTCTCGGATCGAGATGGCGGTATCTTTCAACGAAACGTCGAGCCCTATATATCGGTCCATGGTTGCCTCCATTTGGTGTTTGGGCCCGGTACCAATCGAGAGCCCGTATTTCCATCTTATCGGGGGCAACCACCCTTGCCATCCGTAATTTATAGACTGGCCTGGGACGGTCGCGCCGCGATTACCCCATGTCTGGTAGATCCACTGGATCACCTCTTCGCGCCGCTCGTGCTCGAAATCAACGTCGATATCCGGCGGCTCGTCGCGCTCCTGGCTCACGAAGCGTTCGAATAGAAGATCGTTGGTCGAGGGATCGATACTGGTGATGCCGAGGATGTAGCAGACGGCGCTGTTGGCGGCAGACCCCCTCCCCTGGCAGAGGATATCTTGAGACCGCGCATAGCGCACGATCGAGAAGACCGTCAGAAAATAGGGCGCGTATTTCATGGTGCGGATGAGATCGAGCTCGTGCCGCACGACCTTCAACACATCGGGCGGTAGGCCTTCCGGATAGCGATCGGGCGCGCATTGCCAGACATAGTGCTCCAGCGAGGCCTGGGCATCCTTGCCCGGCACGATCGCCTCCTCCGGATATTGGTAGGTGAGTTCCTCGAGCGAGAAAGTGCACCGACGGACAATCTCCAGGGTTCGCGCGAGGGCTTGCCGGTATCGCGGAAACAGGCGCTCCATTTCTTCCGGCGGCTTCAGGTAGCGATCGGCGTGGCGCTCGCGCTCGAAGCCGACCTCGTCGATCGTGGTGCGGGTCCGAATGCAGGTGACGATGTCCTGCAACTGCCGGCGACCTGGCTCATGGAAGAGGACGTCATTGGTGACGACCGTCTTCACCTTGAACCGCGCAGCGAGATTGGAAATCTCATGCAGCCGCAGCTGGTCGTTCTGCCGGCGCCGCAGACAAAGCGATACATAGGCGCGATCCCCAAACAGCTCGGCCATCTTGCGCAGCTGGATCGCGCAGGCGTCATCCGGCAGATCCGGCACAAGAATGCCGATCATGCCGTCATTGTATGCGACGACGTCGTCCCAGTGCAGGATACAGTTGTTCTTGCCACCGCGCGACTTGCCGAGCGTGATGAGGCGGGTCAGCCGGGAATAGGCAGCCCGGTCGGTGGGATAGACCAGCAACGACATGCCATCTTGCAGATCGAGCCGGCAACCGACAACGAGACGTAATCCCGTGGCACGGGATGCTTCGAGTGCCCTAACGATTCCGGCAAGCGAATTGCGGTCAACGACGCCGAGTGCTTCGATGCCGAGGGCCTTGGCGGTCTCGAACAGTTCCTGCGCCGAGCTTGCACCGCGCAGGAAGGAAAAATGGGTCGTGACCTGCAGCTCGGCATAGCTCATGCGAAGATCCCATGCACGAACCAGCGATGGCTTCCGGTTTCGGGATCGATGCCATCACCGGAGCGAAACACCCAGAGACGCTCGCCAGCCTCGTCTTCGATGACGAAATAATCCCGCACCGCCTCCATCTCCGCGTCGCGCCGCCACCACTCGCCAAAGATCCGTTCCGGACCGTCGGCGCGCTTGACCTTCCGCCGCTTGCCGCGCCAGGTGATCGAGACCGGCGGCCGGTCCGGCAGCAAGGCGATGGCCTCGATCAGCTCCGGACGGGCCAGCAGCCGGACCGGCCGGCGCCAATGGCTGACCCACGTGACCTCGACCGGATCGGCAGCAGGACTGATGCGCTGGACGGAGCGCTCGGGCACGTCGGAGGCAACCGGTGCCACCCGATAAACACGTTGCCCACGGTTGCCGTAGATATCGATCAGCGGCGTCACGTCCTTCACTTCCTCCTCGACCAGCGAGGAGGATTTCTGGCGCTCCTCCAGCGGCTCAGCCATGACCGCAACTAGGGTCAGCTTCTCGATCCCGAAACCGGGCTCGATCTTTTCCGTCCGGTCGCGAAACAGCTTCGTCAGCCAGGCGACATCGCGCACCGGCTTCACCGTGCCGGCGCGGATCGCCTGCCGCGAACCGTCAACCTTTTCGACGATCAGGTCGGCGCGGCGGACGCCAAGGCCACGCCTTTGGAGCTCCTCGATCAGTTGCACGACCAGCCGGCCGACATATTTGTTGATGGTTTCGGCAGCACCGATCGGTTCGGCAAAGGCGCGGCTCACCTCGACGAGCTCGGCGGTGCGGATCGGATTGATGGGTTCGCAGATGCGGCCGAATATCTGGTCGAGCCGCCGGCCAATCTCCGGACCGAAACGAAGCGTCAGCGGCGCGCGCGGCGTGTTGGCCAATTCGCCGATTGTCTGGAAACCAAGCGTGCGCAGATCGCTGACGACTTTCCCGGGAAGGCGCAGCAACGATATCGGCAGTCTTTCGACGGCGCGGACGGTCTCACCTGAAGGCACGATCACCGTTTCGCGGCTGATGGCGCGGGCGCAGGCGTGTGCTGCTCCCCAGGTGTCGGCGATCGCGACACGGGGCGTGAGTTTTTTTGCCAGGAACTGATTGGCGATCTTCGTCACCATCGGCAGCTCGCCGCCTTGCAGGTGATCGGCACCCTCTGTGTCCATGACGATCCCATCAATCCCATCGACCGCGACGATCGGCGAATAGAGCGTCAGCGCCCAGAGCGTAATGCGTTCGAGTGCTGCGGCATCCATTGCAGGATCCGCATCGACCAGCATCAGGCCGCGAAACAGCGCCTGTGCTTTGGCCGCCGGCATGCCGACATGAACGCCGGCTTTTCTGGCGGCCGCGTCGGCGGCCGACACCCAGCGTTTGGAGCCGCTTCTCGCGATCACGGCAATCGCCTGTTCAGGCGGAATAGACGGATCGGCGCGACGAATGCGATCCGTCGGCAGATCCGGAAGATAGATCGAGACGACCCTTGTCATCGCACGCCCTCACGAGAAACTCAGCACATTCACCCGCCTTCACGCGCATCAATTCCAGCAACCATTGGGCTCTCCCCACACCCGGCACTGGCAATTCCTCCGACGGCATGACGCTCACCCGCCACCGCGTGGTCGATGCCGTCGGCTGCCCGAAGTCATTGGCCTCCGTCTGTCGCCGCCAACGCCGGACGGCAAGCGCCATCGTGCCCGTTCGCTCAGCCGCCAGCTGCAGCCGGCGCGAGCTGATCATCGGCAGGCGAACGAGTTCACCGACGACTGCGCCGAGCCCGCCAAAGGACAGCCCTTCCTCCATGTTTGCCAGAACGTCCTCCTCCCTGTCGGATTCGACAAAGATCACCCGATCGGCATGGAGGCCGACCTCAGCGAGCGCAGGAAAGAACAGATCGGGGCGCGTCAGGCACCAGACGATCGGGCCTTTGGTGCGGGCCGCGATGCCTGCGGCACAGAGCGCCGCTGCCGCACCATCCACCGTGCCCGACCCGCCGCCTGCAAACTCGTGCAGGGCGCCATGGGCCAGACCACCTCCGGGCAAGACCGCATCGATCTCCGGCACGCCGAAGGAGAGACAGCCAGCCATTCTGGCTGACACGCCTTCCACCGATGCAATCCGCTCGCGCAGTTCAGAGATCACCCTTTGACGGGCAGCAGTCATCGTTCACGGCTCCCTTCAAGGTCGTGTTGGCGGCCGACATCATGTCAGGCAAAATGCGGATGTTCTCTTTCTGTTCCGAGCCATTTGAAGAGTCAAGCAACCGGAGGGATGGGAATATTATCCTGAACATTAGAAATCGGCAGAATACCGAAGGGAATCAGCCGAATAGCGGCCCGCGGATTTTTTTTGAGCGTTTGCGAGCGCTAATCCCTTTGTGTGGATTGCGGGGACAAGTCGGCATCGTCACAGTGCCTTTAAGATTTTTCTGCTGAACTGTCGGGATGCCGAAGCCTCCGAGATCAAAACCCCTCCTTCGCGACACCGAGGCCCCGATCCGTTCCCGGCCGCGCGGCAAGCGCAATCCAGCTCAACCACAGCTGCTGTTCGATCCAATGCCCGAGCGTGTCGAGCCTGCGCTGGCGCAACTGAAGTCCCATCCCCCAAAGGGAAACGAGTGGAGCTGGGAGCTGAAATGGGATGGCTATCGCCTCGCCGTTCATATCGAGCCGCAGGGGATCCGGATCCTCACGCGTGGCGGCCATGACTGGACGCATCGGTTTCCGGCAATAGAGCAGGCCGCCCGAGCGCTCGGGCCGGCGACGATGATCATCGATGGCGAAGCCGTCGTGCTCGACGAAGACGGGCGGCCGGATTTCGGGCTACTGCAGCAATCGCTGGGCGCATCCGGTAAACAGGCTGGCAACCGTGCCTCCGAAGCCGTCCTCTACGCTTTCGATCTTGTTTATCTGGACGGGCATGATCTGCGCGGTGTCGAATACCGTTCGCGCCGACACCTTCTCGAGGACACGTTAAACGCCCCAGGGAATGACCAGGTCGGCGCCATTCGACTATCTGAAACACTCGATGCCGAACCAGCTGTCCTGCTGGAGCATGTCTGCCGCGTCGGCCTGGAAGGTATCGTCGGCAAGCACCTCGACCGGCCCTATCGCTCGGGCCGGACCGGCGATTGGGTAAAGGTCAAATGCATCCAGAGCGAGGCCTTCTTCATCGTCGGCTATGAGAGGTCGGCAGCATCCCTTGCCGGCTTCGGCTCGTTGGTGCTCGCCGCGTATCGTGGTGATGAGCTCGTCCACGTCGGAAGCGTCGGCACGGGATTCAAAGAAGTCGAGGCGATCAGGCTGCGAAAGATGCTGGACACGCTGCGATGGAAGCGAAAGCAACCGCCCCTGCCCTATTCCGGAAGTGCAGATGTTGTCTGGGTCGAACCGACCTTGATTGCCGAGATCGAGTTTCGCGCCTGGACGACAGACGGGAAACTCCGTCATCCGTCCTACAAAGGCCTGCGAGAACGCCAGGACAATGCCGACGTCTTCCGGCTCGACTAGCGAAATTAGCGCTGTCCGCTAGATTGTCCTCCACCGAGCTCAAGCGGAGTAGATGGCCTGCTATGTGCAACCTATATCGCATGGAAGACAAGGACTGGGTAGCGAAGTGGGCCCAGGACGCCGAAAGCCTGATCAACCTGATGCCCGCCTACCAGATGAACCCCAATCAGATGGGGCCGATCGTCCGCAATTCCGCCGACGGAAAGAAGCAGCTGGTCCATGCGCGCTGGGGACTGCCCTCGCCGCGCTTCGCACTTGAGAAGGCGGCCAAAGCCAAGGCCGAGAAACTTGCGGCTAAGGGCAAGCCATTCGATCTCGAAGAACTGATCCGCATGGAGGCTGACCGCGGCACGACCAACGTGCGCAAGCTCAATTTTCCGCACTGGAAGCGATGGTTCAGGTCGGCAAAGGGGACTCCATCTGCGCGATCCGGAAGCGTCTGAGGTCGTTGATGCGCCAGCAAGATGACGCGGTCCGGCGGTTCTCTGAAATGTAAGGTGATGAGCACTGGTCGCCTTGAACAGAATCGACCGGCGACACCTTATTCAAATCTGAGATTGTTCACTTGCAACAGGCTTGCAGTCGATCCTTGGCTCAAAAGCACCGCAACTTTTTCACCGTTCAAACCGCTCCAGCATTTTTCTTAACCGCGCATTTTGCAGCTTCAGCTTTCCGGCCAGCTGACCCCTGAGCACCCTGATCTCTTCATCCAGCTTCATTTCATCTGCAGCGTGCACGATCTGGGAGGCCTGGGAACCGTTCGAAATCGCCACCGCTTCTTTGCGGCGACTTCTTTGCTTGCGCGGTGCTCAATTCGCCTGACCTGCGTAGCATCATCATGTGCAGCGGTGACGTCGATGCCAGTACCGCCGGATAAAGCCGGATGAGCGGCCCCGACGGGTTTGGTCTCTTCGAGATCGACCTTATCGCCGCCACCGTTTACGGCTTCTTCGGAATGCACAGGCTCGACGGAAATTGCAGCGACTTGACCGTGACGAGGTAGCTCTTCACTTGCCGGTCGATCAGTGCCATTCACGCTCTCCAGCCGCTTCGACTCGCCGAAAGGCGTGTGCCACAAGTAGTTCGGGTCCTTCTGGGTCCATTCCAGCCCGCCCTTGGTGCCGTAAACGCGGACCATCAGGCCATTTTCATGGCCGGGCGCCACCTGGCTGCACCAGAGCATGCCCTTGGCCGGCTTCTCCGAACCCTTCGCCTTGAAGCGCAGCATGACATGCGCATTATCGTCCAGCCGGCGGCCGGGAACGAAGCTGTCGAGATCGGCGGCGAGGCTGTCGAGCTCCAGACCAGTGATGAAGGCGGCGAGATTATAGGCGTGCGTGCCGATATCGCCGGTCGAGCCGCCGACGCCGGATTGCGCCGGATCGGTGCGCCATGCGGTCTGTTTCTGGCCGGTTTGCTCGACCGCTTCCGTCAGCCAGTCCTGCGGATATTCGGCCTGGACGACGCGAATGTCGCCGAGTTCGCCATTCGCGATCATCTCGCGCGCCTGGCGAACCATCGGATAGCCCGTATAGTTAGCCGTGCCAAACCGATACGGAATGCACGCCGCTCTCACAGCTTAAACCATCGCAGATATGGAGGTGGAGGCTGGCCGAATGACCCTGACGATAGGCGGTGCGTGAATGCGCGAGAATCCCGCGCGTTGGCCCCAGAAGCCGCACCTAGTGGCGTATTCGTAACTCGATCCGGGTCACAATCATGTCTCCGCTTGTGGAAACTGTCTTGGCGTTGCAGCGGTCATGGCTGCAGGCATCACTGCCGATGCGCATATGTTCCTATTTTGTTCGGCATGTCAAGCGTCTGTATTCTGGCGCTTGCCGCGTGATCGGCAACCCGGCGGCCCTCAGGGCCGCCCGCCGACCGGCGTCCGTTCCAGCGTCGTTCACGCATGCCTGGGAAGTCTCCGGCGAGCAGCAGGGCGCGGGATCGGCGATGAGTGGCGCGCAGAGTTCCCCGTTCCCGCCGCAGCAGTCCCTCAGGGGAAACGGTGTCAGTGTGGGGAACCCTTCGTGGTCGGCCCGATAGATGATGGAACGTCACTGCCGCTCGCTCTTGAGGTGGCCGCGCGTTGCAGCGTGGCGATGTGCGGACCTGGTGTTCTGGGGAACGTCGAGCATCCGCGCCAGTTCGCCGGCCGGAACGCCTTCCGGCTCCGCTTTGCGGTCGTCTTCACGGGTGCGTTCGCCGATTCCGCTCCGGGATGATGCCTCACGAGCGCCATGGCGGACGACGGCCTTGCGGTGTGATCACCGAACGAGAAGGACGTCGCCCATCAGTGTTTTCACGGCAGGATTTAGTGATGGTCGTCTTCGCCCTCGTGCTCGTGTTTCAGCCACGAGCACAGCTCGGCAGGAAGGAGCTTCTCGTAGGCGTCGTCGCTCCCCACGAACTTCCCGAGATCCTTCGCACTTACGAAGCCGACGTTTGGAAACGCCGTCGCGGCGTCCCGCAGGAACCTGAAGTCCTCGTCGCCAATGCCGACCATCACGTAGTAGATCTGAGATTCTGCGTGTTCCGCCTCCGAGAGAACCCGCCACGCCGCGTCATGATCGGAATTGGCGCCATCGGTCAGGAAATAGTTGATTGCAGGCGTGCCCGACCGGGTTTCTTCGCCGAACGTCTCCCGTTTCTGCCCGAAGATCATTCCGAGCAACCCGCCGGCGTCGCGTTCCTCAAGCAGACCGTAGGCCATGAGGGGGTCGGTTCCGGCTGGGGGCGGAATGACACTCTAAGCCGTTTCTCCGTTAGGCCAGAGATATTCGCCGGTCAGTAATATGTGTGCCCAACCCAGTGGAGAGATATGCGCCAGAAGTTCGGGCGGCACATCAAGTCCTTCATTCCGGCGCTCTGCGATTGCATGGCCGAGATGGAGGGTGTTCCAGTAGATGATGATTGCGGTGAGCAGGTTGAGTCCGGCGATCCGGTAATGTTGGCCCTCGGTGGTTCGGTCACGGATTTCACCCTGGCGACCGATGCGCAGCGCATTCTTGAGAGCATGGTGGGCTTCACCCTTGTTGAGGCCGATCTGGGCACGCCGCTGCATGTCCGTGTCGAGGATCCACTCTATAATAAAGAGTGTCCGCTCCACGCGGCCAACCTCTCGCAGCGCAACCGCCAGATCGTTCTGGCGTGGATAGGAGGCAAGCTTGCGGAGCAACTGGCTCGGCTTGATCTTGCCGGAAGCCATGGTCGCGGCGCAGCGGAACAGGTCGGGCCAGTTCGCGATGATCAATTCCTCGCGGATCTTGCCGCCGACCAGTTTGCGCAAATCCTTGGGTGTCCCTGCGGGATTGAACACGTAAAGGCGCTTCGAAGGCAAATCGCGGATGCGCAGGACAAGGCGGTATCCGAGCATGCTGCTGGTCCCGAACAAGTGATCGGTAAAGCCGGCCGTATCGGCATATTGCTCTCCAACCTGACGACCAGCCTCATTCATCAGCAGGCCGTCAAGGATGTATGGGGCCTCGCTGACTGTCGCCGGAATGGTTTGTGATGCGAACGGCGCGAACTGATCGTTGACGTGAGTGTAAGCCTTGAGGCCGGGTTCGTTTCCATACTTGGCGTTGACCATGTTCATCGCCTCGCCCTGCCGGGCCGAAGGGAAGAACTGGCCATCGCTCGATGCGGTCGTTCCCAAGCCCCAGAACCGGGACATTGGCAGTTTTGCCTGCGCAGCCACCACGATCGCCAGCGCCTGGTCCATTGCGTCGCTTTCGACGTGCCACCGGGCAAGGCGCGATAGCTGCCAGTAATCATGCGTATTCGTGGCCTCCGCCATCTTCCGCAGTCCCAGATTCAGCCCTTCTGCGAGCAGCACATTGAGCAGGCCGACCTGGTCACCGCATGGAACCCCGGTTCTCAGATGAGTGAAGGCTTCGGTGAACCCGAGCGCAGCATCGACCTCCAACAAGATGTCGGTGATCCGAACTGGCGGCATCCGGTGATAGAGATCGAGTATCAATTCCTCGGCACTGTCCGGAACGTCAGCCGTCAGCCGGTCGATCCGCAGCGTTCCATCCTCGATACTGCCACGAGGGATGGTTCCGTCGCGCGCTGCTCGTGCAAGTCTCTTCAGGCCATCGGCGAGCCGAGCCTTTCGATCAGTCAGCCATACTTGCGGATCGAGGGGCACTGCTAGTCTTGTATTAGCTTGTGCCGCAATCATCGGCACCAACACCTGTTTGAGATCGCCATAGCGGCGCGAATGGTCGAGCCAGATGTCACCGGATCGGAAGGCATCCCGCAGGTGAAACAGGACCGCCACCTCCCGAAGGCGATTGTCGCCCTGGTCTTGTGCTCTCAAATGGCGGTGCCATTTCGAATTTGGCCGCAAGAAGCTGTCGGTCGCCGATGGTGACGCTTGCATTTCGCCGATGGCTTTTGCCGCCGTAATCAAGGGCTGGGCTACCGATGCTGCCTTGAACTTCAGGCACCGCAACATGCGCGGCGCGTAGCGGCGGAAGCGATGATATCCTTGTCCCACATGAGCCAATGGATCGTCCGCCAGCGTATTGCTGAGCTGGGCACCGGCCGCGACCAGTTGTTCGAGCCGACCCCATTCCGCCGATTTGGCGACCGCCATTTCCAGCGGCACACCATCATTGCGGGCTTCGAGCAGGGAAGTTCCGAGTGTGGTGAAGGCGTGTAGCGTATCGGTGACGGTTGCCTTGGAATCGGCAATCCGTTCTTCATGCAGCCGTTTCGCCTCGCGCCAGGTCTTTCCGACGATCCGGTCATGGGTCTCGACCACCGTATCGGCGATCGCCGCCTCCCATTCCACGGCGCAGACGGCAAGGATCGCCCAGCGCCGATCAGAGCTGATGTCCCGCAAGCCATCGGTAAAATAGCGCTCGCCCTGCCGACGCAGGCGTGCGACACGGTGCGGCGGGATACCGGCGAGAAGCTGCGGATCAAGAGTCAGGCCACGCAGCAACTCCAGCCTGTCGAGCAGTCGGTTCGCCGCTGCGGAATTGTTGCCGACCTCGAACTGGCGAAGCCAGATGAACCGGCTGACATTGGCATCGAGCACTTCAGTCAGCAACCCATCAAGCCGTTCGCGTGCGTTATTGTCGAGCTTTTCCGCGATCCGCGTCTCGATCCGCCGCTCGGCGGCGACCAGCGCGTCCGCACATAGTCGCTCGATCGTCGATACCGCTGGCAAGATCGTCAGAGTTTCACGACAACGTGCGACCAGGCGCTGAGCAAGATCTTCGTTCGAGCGGGCGTCTTCAGCCTGATGGAAAAGCCAGTCCCGCAGATCACGGGCACCACGACCCGCGAAGGTCTTATAGCCATAGATCTCGCGCAACCCCTCCATATGCTCCTGGCGGGTCTGCCGCCGGGCAGCATAGGTAAGAAGCGCATCGGCTGGGACGCCGAGCTGAGCCCCGATGAACGACAGGACATCAGGCGGGATCACCTCGCCCGGAGCCAGCGCGCGCCCTGGATATCGCAACGCGCAAAGCTGCAGGGCGAACCCAAGCCTGTTCTCCGGCCTGCGGCGTTCCTGGATGTGTCCAAGATCGTCGTCGCTCAGTGTGTAGTGCCGAAGCAGCGACAATTCATCGATTGGCAGATCGAAGAGTGCCGAGCGCTGTCGCTCGGTGAGAATATGTCGCCTTGGCATGCCGCAATTGTCCCTATTGAAGTATAGTCTGTTTTGGACAACAATGAGTCCATACAAATCAAGGCCTTCCGACACTAAAATCCACGAGGGTTCAATTGGGACAGCGCGCCGCAATTTATTGCCGTGTTTCGACTGCCGATCAGTCATGCGAACGACAGGAGCGTGACTTGGCTACATTCGCAGATCGTGCCGGCTACGACGTGGCAGCGGTTTTCAAGGAGACAGGCTCAGGCGCAAAGCTCGACCGTGCCGAACGACGCAAAGTCATGGCGCTGGCGCAAGCTCGGAAGATCGACGCGGTGCTTGTTACCGAACTTTCGCGCTGGGGCCGCTCCACGGTCGACCTGCTTAACACGTTGCGCGAGTTGGAGGGGTGGAAGGTGTCGGTGATCGCCATGAACGGAATGGCGTTTGATCTGTCCTCGCCACATGGCCGCATGCTGGCGACATTGCTCTCGGGCATTGCCGAGTTCGAGCGTGACCTCATCAGTGAGCGGGTTAAGTCCGGGCTCGCCGCTGCTAAGGCGCGAGGTAAAGTGCTCGGTCGTCAGACCGGAGAGCGTCCCAAGTCAGATCGGCTTGCGCCGAAGGTAATGGCTTTGATTGCTGAAGGCCGTAGCTATCGCTGGATCGCGCGCGATCTCAGCATCAGCAAAAATACCGTCGCTGACGTTGTTCAGCGCAACCGCATCGACGTTAAAACACCTGAGGAAGCATAGTCTGGAGAATGGAATGACCGACAAAGCACACCATGAAGTCGCCGCTCGCTGGAACCAAAACGCCGACCAATGGACCGATGACGTGCGCAACGGCTACGACGTGTATCGCGACTTGTTCACGTTTCCGGCTTTCGTGGAATTTCTGCCAGATATTACTGGCCTGGACGTTATCGATTTTGGATGCGGTGAAGGCACCAATACCCGACACTTCGCGAAAATGGGCGCTAAGGTGACGGGCATCGATATTTCGCAGGGCTTAATCGAGCATGCCCGGCAGGCGGAGATCGCAGACCCAGTCGGCGTAAAGTATAAAGTTGGGTCGTATAGTTCAGAAACCGGACTGCCTGCCTCTTCCTTTGATGCAGTCGTCTCAACTATGGCGTTAATGGACGGCCCTGATTTTCAAGGCGCTATGAATGAAGCCTACCGCCTGGTCCGTCCGGGCGGGTTCATCGCGTTCAGCGTCCTGCACCCGTGTTTCATTACGCCCGGCTTGCAATGGCAGAAAGATGAGCATGGTAAGACGACCGGTCTGTGTGTTGCTCGCTATTTCAGCAAAGAAGTTTTTACAGAGAACTGGAAGTTCGGAAATCGCCCCAAAGATGAGAATATCGTGCCATTCTCCGTTCCTCGCTTTCCAAGAACAATCGGAGACTATCTCAACGCAGTGGCGTTTGCCGGCTTTCGCTTAACGCGCATCGGAGAGCCTCAACCCACGGAGGACGCTTGTAAGATAGTGCCACGATTCAGCAGGTGGCGCGATCTCGGGGCTTTCCTGCTGCTGGTTATGGCAGAGCGTCCGAAATAAGGCTGTTGCTCCATTCTTATGCGACCATGCTTCCTTAGAGTGTCATTTCGCCCTCTACCGGAACCGACCCCTTCTTCACCACATGGTGCCTGGCCGGGACGGACATCCAGACGCTCGTTTCCGTTGAAGGCCATCGCTGGGCGATCGAAGACAGCTTCGAGACCGCCAAGAACGAGCTCGGACTCGATCACAATGAAACCCGGTCATGGCATGGCTGGCATCGCCACGTCTCCCTCGTCATGCTTGCCTTCGCCATGATGGCGGTGATCCGGTACCGCGCCAATGACGCGACGCCCCAAAAAAAAACCGCGGATGCCGACCATCAGGACTTGATCCGCTGGTCTATCCAGGAAGTCCGGCGCATCGCCATAAGACTCGCTCAGCGTCGCATAAGCCCCGCCTACGTCATCGCATGGTCATGCTGGAGGCGCGCCCATCAGGCGGCCGCTCGACGAGCTCACCTCAAAACTAAAATGCAACTGTAATGCTAGGGACTTGTGGCCGAGAATCGACCTTATGTCGTCCTCCAGCCGGAAAAACCGTTCGCGGAACTCCTGAAAACCGCCAATGACCGCGCCCGCCATCAGGCCAAGGACGATCGAAAGGGCAAGCACCATCGTCTTCTTCGGGCTGGATGGGGCCACGGGCACGCCGGCTTCGGAGATGATACGCGCCTTGGCAATGGGGAAGGAACGCTGCTGGGCTGCCTCCTCATAGCGGCCGAGATAGGATTCATAGAGTGTTTTGAGCGCCGTTGCGCGTTGTTCCAGTTCTCGTAACTGGACGAGAGACTGGTTGGCCTGCGAGTTGTTTCCAACGAGGCCTTCGATGCTTTTCCGCAGGGACGCTTCGCGGGATTTCGCAACCTCGAACTCGTTGCGGTAGTTGGCCGTCAATTGTTCCAATTCGCGATAGATCTGCCCGGAAAGCTCGGCTTTCTCTGCGCGCAGCGCGACAGCCTGGGGGTGGTCCGCGCTAAAATTCTGGACGATGACCTGTTCGCGCTTGCTGACAGCGAGATAACGTGTCCTCAGATCCTGGATGACGGAATTGTCGGTCTGACCCGACGAAATCGTTGCATTGTTGATGGCGTTTTCGGCGCCTTGTTCAAGGATGGACTTGAACTGGCTGTAACGCGCGGATGCACTGGCGCTATCCGCCTGCGCGACGATCAGCTGGCTGTTCAGGTCGGACAGCTGCTGTTCGGACATGAGTTCACCGCGTGTCGATGTCAGTCCGTTTGCCGCCTTGAATTTTTCCGCATCGAGTGCCGCCGCTTGCGCACGCTGGCGCAGATCCGTCAAGCGTTCCTGCAGCCAGACCGAGGCGCGCTCGGTCGCGTCGAAATTCGCGTTCAACTGGTCGCTGAGATAGGCGTTGGCATAGGCGCGGGTAATGCGGGCGGCAAGTTGCGGATCGGTGGATTTGAACGATACGGCAATCACCGAGCTTCTGGTCACGCGCTCCACCGTCAAGGCCTGCTGGATATAGGCTGCGGCCGTCTCTCGCTTGCCGTTTTTCAGGGCTGCCTCGGAAATTTCCGGACGACTGCTGAAAACGCCGATCAGCGATTTTGCCGCCGACTTCACCATCGACATCACAGATTGCGGCGGATTGAGAATCGTGTCGTTTTCGGCGAACTTCTCGCTGTCGGTTACGCGCAGTGCAAGTTCGCCCGACTTCAGGATTTCGACAGCGCTGGAGATCTGCGTGTCGGCCTGCTGCGCGCTCTGTGGCGATGCTGGCGTTTCCTCCGCATATTTCGACAGGTTGTCGTCAAGCAGGATCTGGGCCTGCGACGTATAGACCGGCGTAGCCGTGAGCAGATAGGCGCCACCCAGCGCGAAGCTGACGATCACGCAGACCGCCGCCATGCGCGATCGCCTCGCCAGAATCGCGGTCAGCCGATTGAGGTCGATAAAGGAGTCGGAATCATCGGCGCGGATCGATGAAACGGTGTTCAACGGAAGGGGTCTTTGATTCATGGGCCGCTCTGTCTCCGGGTCCTTTGGGAATGCTGGCAGTTTCGTTCCGACGCTGTCGGCGGGGCTGGGTACGGCATTGTCGTGTTCATTGTCTGGTGCCTTTACCGAAGATTCCGATTGCGCCCAGAGGCGCCATCATCCGCTGCAGTCGGACGGCGATCGGCATGCTCAGGTGGCGAACCGCCGCGGGATTTTTCCATGCGGTTCTGATCGCGCCCGCGACCGAGCGTGCCTTGAGTTGATCGACCAGGATAACGAAGGAACGAGCAATCTCGATGCTGCGGTGGCGGCGGTTCTGAGCCACCATTGACGCGGCATCCAGCCGGTTTTCCTTCAGGAAGCGGGCGTCTCCGGCGAGCATGGCGTCCACATGCTGGAGCTTGAGGACGCGGGAAATGGAACCGCTACGGATATGATAGGCGTACCCGGCCGTCGGCTCGATGACACAGCGGCCGCCCTTGGCGAGCGCGGATACCAGCAGCAGATAATCTTCACCGATCGGGAGATCTTCATCATATCGCAGGCCATGTTCCTCAAGAAACCGGCGCTCGAAGATCGGTTTCATGTAGCCGTAATTGTGTTCTGTCTGAAACAGGACGTTCGAATCGATAAAGGCTGCAAGACTCAATGTTCCCAGAGCCGCGAGATCCGTTTCGTCGAACATGCGCCGGGTGTCGCCCTCGAGTGAAATGACATCAAGGTTATCGACGGCGATCTGTGCCTGCGCTGCCTTCGTGCGCTATCATCCGCTCCGTGCGGTCCGGGGAGACGGCGTCGTCGGCGTCGAGAATGACGATCCAGTCCCCGCTTGCGGCGTTAAGACCGGCATTGCGCGCGCCACCGGGGCCACGGTTTTTTTCAAGACGGATAAGCCGGACACGCGGATCGGAATAGGCCGCCACAATTTCGGCCGTGCGGTCGGCTGAGCAATCGTCGACAACCACGACCTCAACGCTGATGCCGGTCTGCGACAACGCGCTATCGATGGCGCGTGCGATCGTGTCTTCTGCGTTGAAGGCTGCCAGAAGGAATGTTGCCTGCGGATGGCTGGGCATCACGATGACCTCACCTCCACTGCGCCATATTGTTCGATTTCGCGCACCCCGAGAAGGCCGACGACGACGCCGATATGCAGGCAGGCGCGCAGCGCATATCTGTTTCGCCGCACCGGTGAAAACAGGAAGAGGAGGGCTACCAAGGCACAAAAGCCGGATTTTGCCATGGCCAGGCCCAGTTGCTTTGCCTTGCGCATGGCCGTTGCCTGGTTGCCAATCAGGCGGCCATGTGTCTGTCCGAACCGGAACTTCCGTTTGGCGAGCCATGAAAAGGCTGCCCGCCCAGGCGGCACGGGTTCCTCGACCCAGGCTCCGGCGGCATAGGCGATCTTGCCGCCAACCTTGTGCATGTGCGTGAAGAATTCGGTATCTTCGCCGCCGCTGCGGCCAAGCGCCAGATTGAAGCGACGGCCGGCAAGCGAGGGAGTGTCGAGGCGCAGCAACACGTTGCACGTATATCCCGTGATGATCTCTCCCGCGACCCAGACAGGAAACGTCGAATGGAAATCACCGCGCTTCATCCAGCGCGGCGCATCCGGGCGATAAGTGGCTTTCACCGGTCCCAGCACAGCGTCGGCCGTCGTCGCCTGCGCCGTTCTCAGGAGATTTTCGATCCAGCCGGGGCTGGCCGTCTCGTCGTCGTCGATGAAGGCAAGAAAATCCCCCCTGGCATTTTCGAGGCAGGCATTGCGCGCAATCGAGATGTTGGACGAGGGGCAATGGACATAGGCGATCTCGTACGGGAGCGATACCCTCAGGCCATCCACCGTTGCCGCGGCACTGGGTGCGCTGTCATTGTCGGCAACGATGATCCGCAAGTCGACATTCGCCGGGACATCAAGCATGGCCAGCGAATGCAGGGTTTTTTCCAGCTCCGGTCGCCGATAGGTGCACACGCCAATATCGATGCGGATGTGACCGTCTTTGCTGCTCAGGCCGGCTCTCATGGCGTCACCCGGCGATTTCGGATATCGAGCAGTTCTCGCCAGAAACCGGCAGACCAGGCGAAATGCATGAGCATCGCCGAGACAGCGGCCAGCGGGCCATAGGGGTTCTTCTGCCCAAGCGCCATCCAGACGCCATATCCAAGGCACGCAAACGCCCAGAGGCCGACAGGGATGGCGGCGGCCCAACTGATGATCGCAAGCAGTGCGCCGGCGGCGATCGGAGCGACCGCCAAAGGCAGCAACTGCCGCAGGCTCGGCATCGAGCGATGCTTCATGAAATTCTTCGCCCGGCCGCGGCCATAACTGAAATATTGCCGGAACAGGGCGCCGGGCGTGCTGCGCGGATAATAGATCATGCTCGTCTTGTCCGTCATCCAGATGCGGTAGCCGGCCTTGTTCAGGCGATAGTCGAACTCGGCATCCTCGTTGTGACTGAACATCTCGTCGTAGCCGCCGATCGCCCGGAAGGCCGAGATGCGAATGAGCGCATGATGACCGTGATCGGCCCAATGACCGACGGAACCCGTGCGATGTTTTGATCCGCCATTACCGAGCGAGCTTTGCAATCAGGGCCTCGATGTGCCTCGCCTCGTTGAGGCAGGGTATGACGATAAGGCAGCGGTCATGCTTCAAATCATTGGCGCTCATAGCAATCCACCCTTGTTGCGCTGTGTCTGGTGAAGGTCCTGCAGGAGGGGACCGGTAGGTGCAGCCTGCGTGCGCAGTTCCGACAGCCGCGTGACAAGCGCTCGGGCGTCCCCCCTGTCGAAGGTCCAGTGTCTCGGGTCCGTTGCCGCGACCCGGTCGAATTCCGAGAGGTAGCGCTCGGCCGTCATGGTCGACAGGAGTGTGGCAAGCGTCGCAGCATCGGCATGATCGAGGACGAGGCCGAGGCCTCTGGCGCCAGTGTAGCGCGCCGTTTCCGTTCCGCGCATCGCGATCGGGACCGTGCCGTAGCGGCATCCCTCATAAAGCCGGTTCGGCAGGAGCCAGCTGGAATTCAGGCCCTCCTCGAAGAAATCGATCGCCCAGGAAAACTGCACTTCGTTATAAATATCCGCGAGATCCTCCGGATTTCGATACGGCCCCTGATACGTCATGAAGGGCTCGTTCCTGACGAAGCCGTCGAAGTCTTCAAATTCCGAATAGGCAGGACGTCCCCGAAGAACAGCCTCGAACATTCCGTTCATGGCCCGGCTGAAATCGGCCAGCAGATAGAGCGATTTCCGGCAGCGCAAGGCGCCGAACCAGCCGATCTTGAAGGGCTTGCCGGAGAGCGGGGGACGAGCGGCGGGCAGGCTTGCGGCGCGATCATCGTCGAGCGCAACGACCTGATTTTCCAGAAGCAATATCGGGGCTTCGAGGCGCGATAGCGGGCGGAAATAGTTCTCGATGAACGCGGGTGAACTCGTGATGAGGAGGCTTATTTTGCGCCCGAGAGCGTGCTCGGCACCACGCAGAATGCGACCGACGGCATCCTGACGCAGCAGCAGGCGGTGAATGTCGAGGCATTCGTAGACGATTGGCACCTTGCCCCCGAAAACCGCATTGGCCCTGTTGGCAAGGGCCAGCATTTCCAGATTGCGTGCGATGATGACGTCCGGTTTTGCGGCACCTCTGAGCTTTGCACCCAAGCGCATTGCGCTCTTCGCCACGGCAGCGATCCGCTGGACAAATCGGCCGTCCCGAGTGACACCAAGTTCTATCGCGCGCGTGTCCTCGGGCGCGGCTGCGCCCCGGCGGAAACCGGCAAGAGTCACATCGGCGCCCCCCGCTTCCAGCACCAGCGTTCTTCGCCGGATTGCCGGGTCCGTCAGATCATGGGCAAGGTACAGAACTTTCAGCATACAAACATTCCGTTCTCCGTGCTCGGCTTGGAGCGATCGTCTTCCTGACTGTGTGGTAGACGCCGCCAGGACTCAGTTCAGCGTGCAGGTGATGGACTCAGGAAACGTGCATTTGTCGCCGGGTGCGGTGAAGGCGATGCGATCGATCTGCATCGTCGCCGGGCCCCTGTAGTCAAATTTTCCCATCCAGCCGCTCAAGGTGTCCGTGCCCCAGAGGCTGAAAAAGATCTTTTGCGCATTGACGGGAATCTTGGCGGCGTCCGTCACATCCTGGACGAGGGTGCCATTGAGATAATACCGCAGGCGACCCTGTTCCCAGACAAAGGCATAGTCGTTGAAACCGGCATTCGCGCCGCCGGCAACATCGACCAGTTTTTCATTGCCACCCTTGGCGGAAATATACTGGTTCACCTGAACCTTGCCGGAATCCTTGCCAAGCACCTCGAAATCGATCTCGTCATGGGGCTTCTTGTCGGTCGGCCCGATATAGGTAAAAAAGGCGGAATTCAGCCCGGAGCCTTCGGCCGTCCTGATCCTTGCCTCATAGGTGCCGAAGCCGAAGCGTTTGCGGGTCTGGATCTCGCCGCAGACATAGCTTCGCTTGCCGGCCTTGCGTTGTTCGAACGTCAATTCCAGCACGCCGTTTTCAACGGCAACCTGCTTTTTCGACCAGGTGCAATTCTGGTGCGCGCCATTGTCCCAGCCGTCCGAGACGTACCAGACCTGCGGGTCGATGCGGTCGAAGTTCTCCACAAACGATGTTCCGGATTTTGTGGCATCCGCGAATGCAGGCGTCGACAGAGCGGCCGAAAGAAACGTTGCGCTCACAAGGCGCGTAAAGGTCGTGGTCATCGGATAACCTCTTTCTTTGCAGGGTAGGGGCCTTGCCAGTCGTTCTCCGGAAGGCCGAGCGACGGGGACACTGCCGGTGCCGGTGCTTGGGTCGATTTGCCGGCACGGCTGCCCGTCAGCACGGCGTGGAGCCGTGGCGTTAGGACCCGCGTTGCGTTGTGGGTCAGGATCAGAATGGCAAGGGCAAGGATCGGTGCCGAAAAATAAAAGAGCGGATAGAAATCGGCATTTCCCGTGCGGTTCCAGATCATCCAGAAGAGGATCAGCAACGGATAATGAGCGCAGAAAATCCAGAAGCTCAGGCCTTCCAGCTTCGACAGGCGCATACCGAGACGTGAGCGGATCAGCAGCAGGGAGATCGCCCATGAACCGATGATGCCGCAAAGCGCCACGAGGCTGCGCAGGATGTCCACCCAGACGGGGTAATCGGGACCGGTCCAGTAAAGGACGGTTGCCAGCATGACCGCAGCGGCGAGAAACAGGCCCGCAATCCGGCCGGCGAACGGGTCGAGAGTTCGAATGTCAACCTTGTGAAGGCTCACATAAATCCCGCAACTGAAGCCGAACAGGATGGATTTCTTCAGGAAGATGCCGTTTGGAACGGGAAAGACGACATAGATGAAGAAGAGCGCCAGGGTCGCCAGCGGAAATCGGCTGATCATGGCGGCAAGAAGCGGTGCCAGCAGGATGCACAGCAAGAGGTCGCGCAGGAAATAGAGGGGAATGTTGATCGGTGCCGCTTCCAGGGCGGTTGCCAGCGTCGCCAACTCGCGCGGCGTCGCATTGATCGCATCCGGCAGATAGCCGAAGCCGATACCGCTTCGCTGGGCAACCAGCACCAGAATGAGAAAGGCCAGGTTCCAGATCAGGAATGGCAGAAGAACCGTGCGCGCCTTGGAGCGGAGGGTTTTTCCGTAGTCGAAGGCCCCGAGTCCGCGGCGAAACAGCAGATAGCCGGATATGGCACTGAGGCACGGGACCCCGACGCGAAAAAGGCTGTCACCCAGAAAAACGCGGATCCAGTCGATGAAACCGTTGTCACCCGTAAACGGGCTTGTCAGTGGATCGTGGGGAACGTGTACGAAGACGATACCCGAGATGAGCAAGATGCGCATCAGATTGATCCGCGCCGATGTGTTAGCGTCGATAATCAAAGACGACATCCTCTGTTTGGGCTGCTGTCTCCCCCAAGAGCAGCCGGTTCAACCAGAGCAGATTTTGGCCTGCGATCTCGAAGATAGAGCAGACCGGCCGGAAAAATATGGCGACGCAGCAAAAAAATGAGCGATTTGCTGCAATGCACGCAGACATCCAAGACACGATCAGACGATCGGCCCGGCTGCTTTTCCGTCCCGGGCTCGGCGAAAAGCCCTTAACCACAGGGTCTTGCAGAACATCCAAATGTTCTGATGAAGATCAGGATGCAGCACGCAGTCGTCTCCGATTTTCTTTGGAAACGACTCGACATTGCACGCCAGGGTTTATGAAATTGTGTCGCTCAGCGGCAGTTTGTGCCAGAAGAAGGCGCGTCAGGCCGGTTGCCGCACCTCACTCGGACGAATCCACGGCGCTGTTTTTGCGTCTGTTTTTGATCAGCGTATAAATCTTTCGCAGGAGATCACGCTCTAACAGGATGACCAGCAAGCAGTAGATCATCCCACCGACGGCGGCGCCCACCAGAATCTGCAGGACTTCGTTCGGAATCATCCCGCCCCACGTATCAAGCAGGAAGCGGACGACAAGCGCCATCACCAGCGCCGCCAGCATGGGCCGGCTGCTGATGTAAAGACCTTTCAGGAACGGTGTGCCGTCGGCGCGAAACACCGCCCAGGAATATCCGACGAGCGTGACGGCGTTGACGATGCACAGCCAGATCATCGCGTTGATGAGAGAGCCCGAGGCTGCGCCATAGGCGACGGCAACGCAGGTGGCGATGGCCCGGATGATTGCCGACCAGAACAGCGCGCGACCGTGCCCAACGCCCTTGAGATAGGGAATGAACGTGCTGCAGGGTGTAAGAATGCCCTTGGACAGCGCAAGCAGGCCAAGGACAGGCCAGGCATAGGCCCATTGCTGTCCGAACAGGACACGCATGGCCGGTTCCGCCAATGCCCAGATACCGAACATCATTGGTGCCAGAAGCACGGTCGTCACCTGCGTGCTGAACATCAGGGCCTGCGACCGGCGCTCCTTGTCATGCATCATGCCGCTGAAGGCCGGGAACAGAACCCCCATGACAGCCGATAGAACCACCTGGTTTGGGATGCTCGCAAAACGGTTGGCAGCGGAATAGGCGCCGGCGTCAGCAAGGCCGAGATATCGCGAAATGATGACCATCGGCGACTGGAAGGTGATGAAGTTTGCGACTTCGGAACCCATCATGCCAAGGCTGAAACGGCCCAGGCCCAGAACCCGGCCCGGGTTGAACACGAACCGCGGCAGGTAATGGGATACGGCGTACAGGCCGCACAAGCGCACCAGCGCCGACGCGAACAGTTGCGCCATCAGCGCCCAGACACCCCACCCGAAGATTGCCAGAACGACGGCGACCACAGCTCCCAGCGATTCGGAAATCATCGACCACACGGCGTCCTTGGAAAAATTCATCCGCCGGGCAAGGAGCGAATAGGCGACATCTCCACCGAGCTGAAGGGGTATAAGAAAGCTCATGACTTTCAACAGGTAAGCTGCTTCCGGCGCACCCAGGAGCGCCGCAAAGAAGTCCGCGCCGATGAAGAGGCCCAGTGCCATGAGGCAGGAAATTGCAAGATTTGCCCAGAAGACGGAATGAACCGTTTCCATGTCCTCTTCCCGCTGGATCACCAGTGCGGAGGTCAATCCGGCACCACCAATCATCGCCAGAAATTGCACAACAGTCAGGGCGACGGCGACCGCTCCAAACTCCTCCGGCGTGAGGATACGAGCCAGAATCGGCACGGTGACAAACTTAAGCCCGAATGTGCTTGTCTTGGATAAAACGCTCCAACCGACATTGCTCGTAACGGATTTGACGTTAACTGTAGGGGGCATGGCGTACATCCTGTATGGCAATGGGAGGATCATCGAGAGGGAGGATGTTTGGGCACGAAGTTCAAAAATGACTGAGGCGGCTCACGAGGGAGGTCAAACTCCTCGACATCCGGGCCGCTACCCGAGGGAGGAAACCAGGGACATCTTCTAGAGAAACCGCAGGGGCGAAAAGATGGCAAAGTTTACGGTTATCATTCCTTACTACCAGAAACAGGCAGGAATCCTGCACCGGGCGCTGACGTCGGTCTTCGCGCAGACCTATCAGGATTTCGATATCGTCATCGTCGATGACCAGTCTCCGTTTCCGATCGAAACCGATCTCGACAGACTGTCTCAAGACGAGCGCGCCCGCGTCCGAGTCATCAAGCAGGCCAATGCCGGACCCGGCGGTGCAAGAAACACGGGTCTGGATAACGTCTCCTCTGAGGCGGAGTTTGTCGCCTTTCTGGACTCGGACGACCTTTGGACCAAGGATCATCTCCTCAACGCCCACGAGACGATGACCCGTTTCGAATCGGACTGCTACTGGGCATCGATAACAGGGGGAGATGCCTTCTATTACCATTTCGGCATGGCCGAACTGGAGAAAACCGAGACGGTCATCCGCCTCTCCGAAACGCCACTTTTGCTCGAGGTTCCGGATTTTCCGCAGGTCATGCTGCGCAACTGGAGCTTCCTTCACCTGTCCTGCATGGTGCTCGGCAGACGGCTTTTCGAGACCATACGATTTGAAGCCGAACTGCGGCTGGCGGCCGAAGACGTATTGTTCTTCTGCGATTGCGCCATTGCAGCCAAGCGGATCGTGCTGTGCAACGAACCCGGTGCGGTACGAGGCGAAGGCGTGAACATCTTTCACAGCATCGACAACGATTCTCCTCAATTTCTCTCGCAACAGTTCAATACCTGGGTTGCTCTCGACACTTTGGAAGGACGCTTTTCGCGCAAACCGACGGAAATCGCGTCCATACATTCCTACAAGCACACGGCGCGCCGGCAGGCGCTCTGGAGCCAGGCAAGGCGCATCAAACGGCGAAAGATGCCGCAGTTCGATCTGCTCGCCCGCTGGATTTGGCGCGACCCCAGGCTGTTGCAAAGTGCGTTCCAGCTTGCCGTGGGTAAACTATCCCGCTAGCCTTAGCAGGTGCAGCATTTTTTGCCACACCCATTGAAGCGCGTGATTGCTGAGGCAGATCACCCTTGAGAAACCTTCCGTAACGCACACAGGAGATGGTCATGGACCCATACTACTGGGAATCCGAGCACGGAAATTTTGGCGACGACCTCAACCTCTGGCTTTGGGACTTCCTGATTCCGGGTTTTCGAGACGTACACCCGGAGACCCTGCTCGTCGGTGTCGGTACGGTCCTCAACCGCGCCCTTTTGCCGGAAGGCCGCCACAAGCTGGTGCTCGGGTCCGGCTTCGGCTACGGCTCGTTGCCAGATATGAGCCACAGGGCGGAATGGGACATTCGCTGCGTTCGCGGACCCTTGACCGCTCAGAAAGTGGGTATCGATCCCAGGCTCGGAATCATCGATCCCGCCGTCATGGTCGCCGAAATGCCCGATTTCAGGAACCTGCCGAAGGTCCACAAGAAGAGTTTCGTGCCGCATTGGGAATCGGCAATCGCCGGCATGTGGCCGGCAGTCTGCACGATGGTCGGCCTGAACTACATCGATCCGCGCGGGGAGGCGAAGGACGTCATTCGCCAGATTGCGCAGTCGGAAATGATCGTGGCGGAATCCATGCACGGCGCTATTCTCGCCGATGCCTTCCGTGTGCCGTGGATCTCCGTGACGACCTCGGACAGCATCAACAGTTTCAAATGGAACGACTGGGCGCAGACCGTCGGCGTCACCTATCGACCGCGTCACGTTCCGGTCTCCAGCCGGGCCGAAGCGATCATCAAGGGTGCGCGATTCTGGGGCGTCGATTTCGATACGAACAGACCTGCCCTCGAGGATCCGAACAAGCGGAAGATTGACGGCAATGTCGCTTTGGCGGTGCAGGAACCGAGGCAGACTTCGCTGCGCGCCGCGGCAAAGCAGTTTCTGGCTGCCCCGTCGGCATTATCCCTGTGGCAGGCGATGCGGGCGTCCCCGCAACTGAGCGCGGATCAGGTCCTCGCCGACCGCAAGGATCAGTTCCTGCATGTGATCGAGAGCGTACGCCGCGATTATCTGTGACCGTCCGGCTCTTCAGCCACCATCACGCTGTTCGAGCGTTGCCTGGTGGCTGAAGCAGGTAGCGCAAGGCGCCGTCGCCTCCCAGCCCGATCAGGGCGTCGGCATTCCGGGTCCGAAAGCGTTCGGTTTTATCGCCCCATATCCCGCTGACAATCGCCGGGATCGCCGTCGGTCTTCCGGCCGCATGTGCGATGGCCGCTCCTGGGCCTGATTGCCGTTTGACGTCGAGGAATTCCCGCAGCGGAGTTGTCACATTATCGAGCGGAGAACGAACGACCGCGCGGCTGCCTAAGATCAGGCAATGGCACCCGTCACTATTTTCCAATGCGCCATGGCGCGGACACGATGAATGTGAGTGGCGAGAGCAGAGCGGCTGCGATGCTGTGCGACGAAGAGATTTCGGATGGCGGAGAAGGTCGTTGCCTCCAGCTGATCGGAAACCCTGCATCTGGTGCTCCCGTTTTCGCAGTGGCAGATGAGAATTCTCCGCTCGATTGTTGAGACCCTTATGAGACCGGTGTTCGACCGTTGGCATGAGGTCACGTTTGGCCGCACTATAGGAGCGGAGTTTGTCGGTGATGATCCGCTTGGGTGGCATGCCTTGCTTCTTCAGCAGCCTGCGCAGCAATCGCCTTGCAGCCCTGGTGTCGCGCCGGCTTTGAACGATTTCATCGAGAACGTAGCCGTCTTGATCGACGGCACGCCAAAGCCAGTGCTTTCGGCCGGCGATGGAAACCACAACCTCATCGAGGTGCCAGACGTCCTGGCGCGAAGGCTGCCTGCGACGGAGTTGCTTTGCGTAAGCCGGCCCGAATTTCCGTCCCCATCGCCGGATCGTTTCATACGAGACGATGATCCCGCGCTCCAGCAGTAGCTCCTCGACCAGCCGCAGGCTCAAAGGAAATCTGAAATACAGCCAGACCGCATGGGCGATGATCTGTTGCGGGAATCGGTGACGCTTGTAGCTGATGGATGACTTCTTCATCCCACCAGTTCTATGCCCTACCCACTGACATCTGGTTTATGTGACAACGCCCTCTCGCGACATCCCAGGATTCGATGGCGACGAGATTTGGGGGCATCCTGATAGCAAAGTCGCAATCTGGGTCAACATGTCGAAAGCAGCGATCGCTGCGATGACCCAACTCGTTGCTGCGAACAAGATAGTGGCGACGCCGACCAATGCACTGGTTTACGCCTTCGACGGCGGAATGCTCGACATGCCAATAGCAAAAAGCATCAAGCGGAAATACGCCAAGGCGCACTGGTTTCCGTTGGTTTTCGCCGGCAACCGCGAGGCTTCCCGATGAAAATCCTTGATCTTTACCCCGTTGTCGTAGGTGGCAACGGGGGCCTCAGAACGATTGCGGAGTTTGATCTCGAGCTTTCCGACACCGTCAGACTCCTCGGTCTCCGTCTCCTCGAAACGCCAGATGGTCGCCGGATTGTTTTGCCTCTTGCTGGCACATATCGTGGGACCGGAGGCATATCAAAACGGAAGAATCGTATCCGGGGCTAGTCGATTGATTCCAACACTTGGTGCCCTCGTCTGACGGCTGCGATGATGTCGTCAGGGTCTGCCTTCCAGATGAACGGCTTGGGCTGTTCGTTGTGCTCTTTGATAAAGCGGTTGATGGCTGCCTGAAGATCAACAACGGAATGGAAGACACCGTTTTTCAGTCGTCGCCGGGTGAGCTTAGCGAAGAACCCCTCGACGGCGTTCAACCAGGAACAGGATGTCGGAACGAAGTGGAAGGTCCAGCGTGGGTGCCGCGCCAACCAGGCCCGGACTTTGGGCTGTTTGTGTGTGGCGTAGTTGTCCAGGATGACGTGAACCGCCTTGTCCTTCGGCAACTGAGCCTCAATCGTGTTGAGGAAGCGGATGAACTCCTGATGCCGGTGGCGCTGCATGTTGCGGCCGATGACGGAGCCGTCGAGAACATTCAGGGCAGCGAAAAGTGTCGTGGTGCCGTGGCGCTTGTAATCATGGGTCATCGTGCCGGCACGACCCTTCTTCATGGGAAGACCCGGCTGCGTCCTATCCAGCGCCTGGATCTGACTTTTCTCATCGACGGAAAGGACAATCGCATGGGCCGGCGGCGAGACGTAGAGACCGACCACATCGTGAAGCTTCTCGGCGAAAGCCTTGTCGTTCGATAGTTTGAAGCTGCGCCACCGATGCGGTGCGAGACCATGCTCGTGCCAGATCTTGACGACTGAGGATGCCGCAATCCCCACAGCCTTTGCCATCGCACGAACAGTCCAGTGTGTGGCTTCCTGCGTGGGCGGCTCCTGCGTCAGGGCCACAACCCGGTCGACAAGGTCAAGCTCAAGCGGCGCAGTGCCGGGCGGCCGGCTCTTGTCGCGCAAAAGGCCGTCTACGCCTTCCGTCATAAAGCGCTCCTGCCAACGCCAGACGCAGGTCTTCGACTTGCCCGTCGCCTCCATGATCGCGACGGTTCCGAGACCCGCGTCGCTCATCAAAATAAACTTCGCCCGCCACACATGCTTTTGCGGCGAACTGCCCGCCGAAACGATTGCGTTGAGACGAACCCGGTCGTCAGCGGAAACCTCAAATGTGATACCTGTGCGCATGCCAGATCGTCGCATATGCGCGCAAAAATTGGAATCCTAAATCGGACTCTTTTGTCTCGATCAAACCACTAGGTCGCGCAAGCAAGCCGCTGAAGTCTTTAACTACAGCGCCAAAATGATTATGATGTCGCCGGAACTTTCAAAGCTCGCAAGAATTGTGCCGTCAGCGAAAATGATCGTTGGGCTGGCAAGAAATGTCGAATACCAGGCAAGTTCTGCGGAAGCAAAAAGCGCGCATGGCGGCTCGCCTGTCCTGGCGATTCTGGACGAAGTCGGGCAGATCAAAGGCCCGACCGATGACTTCGTCGAGGCAATCGAAACGTCACAGGGCGCCTATGATGGCAAGGCTATGCTTTTCGCCATCTCCACGCAGGCCGCTACCGACAACGACCTTTTCTCACGATGGATAGACGACGCTGAGACGTCGAAGGATCCACGCATTGTCAGCCACATCTATCGCCAGGAGCGGTCTCGCACGGCCGGCGGCAAGACCTTTGCCAAGGATCTCGGCTCGCCGATCTGGCGGGCCTCTTACGTGACAAAGCTTGTGAGAGCCAACACTGTCGACAAGTGGCGGGCGATCCTTGCCAGCATGGATGGCGGAATCCAGACGTTCCTCGGCGTCAACCTATCCCGTTGCTACCCGATCGCCTATCCTCGTGGATCTTGGCCAACGGGCGATGCATTCGATGGGGCCGGCGGAATTACCGGTATCGATTCCAATCGCAAGGTGATCAGCGTTCAGGGTTTCCCTCCGGGGTTCAAGCTGTCTGAAGGCGACATGATACAGGTCGGAACTACCGACTTGCATTGGGTGCAGTCTGATGCTGTAGCAAACGTCTCTGGCGTGTTTCCGACACTTGAAGTGCGGCCGCACCTCTGGCCGTCGGTCGCACCCGGCACGGCAGTGAGCGTCAAGCGCCCTCACTGCATCATGTCCATTGATCCTGACAGCGTCAGCTCGCAGACTGACCTTTCCACCGGAATGGGCTCCATTTCATTCGACGCCTGGGAGGCCCGCTGATGCCTCGCAATATGACTGCCGCCAACGTCGCGGCCTTGCAGGAGCGCCGTCTCGTTGCACGTGACTTCCTCTGGATAGTCGCCCGTGATCGGACGACGGGCGAACTTGTGCCCGATGGCACGTGGAGCGACTGGGGCGATGTTGCGGCCCAGGTCATCAATCCCGATACCGGCCTGACAGAAACCCGCAACTTCTACGGTTCCGGCACGCTGATTCAGATGAGCGATATTCCCCTCGTCAAGAATATGAGCGTGCAGAACATCACGATCCAGATGTCGCAGATCGATGACCACGTGCAGCAGCTCGTGCGCGATTATGACATTCGCCAGGCACGCGTGGAAGTCTATCGCGGTCTTTTCGATCCGGACGCCAGGCAGATGGTTGCGCCGGCTGAAAACCGCTTCGTCGGCTTCGCGGATAATCTCGTCATAGAGACACCAAGCGAAAACGAGACGGGCGGCGTCAGTCTGACCTGTGTCAGCCATACGCAAGAGATGACGCGAGCCAACGCCGAGACGCGGAGCCATGAGACGCAGGTTCTCCGAAATGTCGGTGACACTTTCTACAAAGACGCAGCCACAACGCCGACGTGGAAAATCTGGTGGGGCTCGCAAAAGGGCGTGGTGCCTACGCTGAAGAAACGCAAGAAGTTCCTAGGGATTTTCTAATGGACATTTACGAGGCGCGACTGAGCGACCTGCCGGCGCTCGTTGCGCTGGCAGAACGTTTCCACGGAGAAGCGGGCGGCTCGTATCCCTTCAAGGTTGACCGCGTGCGCGCATTCCTTGGCCAAGCGATAGCGAGTGCAGAATACCTCGCCATCGTTGCGGGCGATGCGCCTTGCGGATTCCTCATCGCGCGTGCGGGCAGCAACTACCTGACCGGCGAGCGCATGGCAGAAGAGGTGGCCATGTATGTGGATCCTGACCATCGCTCCGCAGGACTGGCCAGAGGACTTATCGCCAAGTTCGAAACGTGGGCCGCTTCATCGGGCTGCGCTGTCGTCAAGTTGACGGCGCAGCATTCGGCTCGGCCGGAAGCAGTGGCGCGGCTCTACTCGAGAAGCGGCTATGCCGCAGCCGAAACGGCTTTCATCAAAAGGCTTTAACCTCGTCTGGTCGAATACCTGGGGTAATGATGGAGATACGCCGAACGCCTGGTTTACTCAGGTCATCGCGATTTCCGATTTGCCAATCACCGGCCTCGTCGAGATCTGGGTCGATGGCAAGAAGGTGACCTATGATCCGGCCGGCAACAACAACACGGCCTTCGGTTATTCGATCCCGGATTACGAAAACAGCGGCCCGAACCTCTACGTCAAATTCTACAATGGCAAGCAGACGGCCGCTGATCCGGCGCTCTACACCTATGCCCAGAGCATAGAGCGCCCCTGGGGCGCGGACCGGATCGGCTACGGTGTGGCCTATGCGGTTGTGCATGCTCGCGCGACCAGGAACATGTTCAGCGGCTTCCCGGCCGTGACCTTCGTCGTTGACGGCATCCCGCTCTACGATCCTTCGAAGGACTCCACCGTCGTCGGCGGCTCCGGACCGCAACGCTATAGCGATCCGTCGACCTGGGGCGGCGATGGCGACCGGCTTCCGGCCGTTCAGACCTACAACATCATGCGCGGCCTTCGCTTCGGAACCCGCTGGGTCTACGGTGTTCAGGGCCTGACGACTGCGCGGCTGCCGGTGCAAAACTGGATCACGGCAATCAACGAGTGCCGCAAGGTTATCGTTTCTGTCTCCGGTGACGGCACACAGTATCGATCGGGCGGCGAGATCTCCGTTGATCAGCCTGTCAATGCGACCGTCGAGAACCTTTTGACGGCGTGCCAAGGCTCGCTCTCGGAGATCGGTGGCGTCTATCGCCTGTTTGTCGGCGAGCCCGGTACGCCAACGATCAGTTTCACGGATGACGATATCCTGTCGACCGACGGGCAGACGTTCACGCCGTTCTACGGCTTGGCGGACACCATCAACGGTATCAACGGGACGTATCCCGAGCCGGCCAATGGATGGGTGACGCAGACTGCGCCTCCATACCTTCGGCCAGATCTGGAAGCGAAGGACGGCAACCGACGACTCCTGGCTGATGTGTCTTTTGACCTGGTGCCGTATGCCGAGCAGGTGCAGCGGTTGATGAAGTCGGCGCTCCTTGCCGCGCTCCGAGCTCGCCGACACACGATCGTGCTGCCGCCAAGCTTCTGGCCGTATGCGGTGCCCGGCGAGGTCATCCAGTGGACATCGGTCCGCAATGGCTACGCGAACAAGTGGTTCGTGATCGACGGTGCAGTCGACCGCGGCAATCTCGATGTGATGGTCGACATCACCGAGGTTGATCCGTCAGATTACGATTGGGACTCGGAAACGGAGTTCCATCCGCCGGTTGATGGTGCCGTTGGCCCTGTCGTGCCGCAGCCTCAGCCAATTATCGATTGGTTCATCGAGCCGTACACGCTGCTCGATAACGCCAGCAACAGCCGCAGGCCTGCAATCCGCATGGTTTGGGACAACTCGCCGGGCGGGCTGGTTGGCGTCATCGGCGTGCAATGGGAGGTGCGTGATGCCGAAACCTTCGTAGTCGTCTATCGCGGCAACACCCTTCGCGCTGACGTCGGCTCTGTCATCATCGCGCAGAACCTCTTGCCGAATAATGCCTATGGCGTACGCGGGCAGCTCGTGCCGTCCGATCCCGACCGGCTCATGGAATGGAGCGACTGGCTCCCGGTCACGACGCCCAACGTCCGGCTGACGGATATGGATATCTATCTGCCGGGTGTCGTTGAGGGGGTTAAGGAGCTCGTCAACGATGCGACGGCATGGATCAGAGACGGGACCCGTCAGACCATCCTTGAGGCCCAGCGCATCTCACGCCTGCAAGCCGACGAGGACTTCGGCAAGTTCCTGGCGCGTCAGCAGTTGCGCACGGAAATGGTGCTGACGAATGGCAGCATCACGGCCAGCTACCTCAATGCCATCACGATCGCCACCGGGCCGAATTCGGCTCTGGCGCTGCGCCTGGAGGATCTGGAGGTCTATGTCGATACCACGGTCGCCACGGCGATCGACTCGCTGCAGGTGCAGATCGACGAGCAAGGCGATGCACTGGCGTCTGCTATCACCTCGCTTTCTGCCGCATCCAATACGGGTGACGTTGCGACGGCGAATTTCCGAATGACCTTGAACGCGGGGCCGTCTGGCTATGCGGCGCGTATCGGCGCGGAGGCACGCGCGGGAGGCGCTGGCAGCTTCAAGGCAGCGGCCTGGTATCTCGACGTCCCGAGTTCACCGTCGCAGCCCACGCGCTTCCTCGTGGTCGCCGAGCAGTTCGTTGTTGCCAACCAAGCCGACCTTGGCAACGTGAGCAACCCGCTCGTCTTTCAGTCCGGCGTGCTGTCACTGAACGTCGCAAATATCGGCACGGTCAACGGGCAGATCACCTTTGCAGGAGCCGGCTCGGCCAACGTCGGCCTGACGAAGGCCTATAGTTACCCACCTTTCATCATGCTCAAGTCGAGTATCGGGGTTGTTCCCGGTCACCCGAATCTATGGGCGACAATCAACGTCAACAGCTTCGTCGTGACGATCTCCACCGGTTCGCCCACACGGTGACCTGGTACGCGTTCGACGAGCTCGTGTAGGAGCCGCAATGTCCGAAGAGAACAAAATCACTATTTCGCCGCAGGTGCAGCTTGTCGAGACGGCAGCGCAGAAGAGTTTTCTCGAGCAACGAGTGCTGATGCTGTCTCAGCTTCTCCACGACAAGGCCGAAGAGGTCTTAGCCCTACAGCGTGACGTTAACGAGCGCAATGAGGGCAATGCCGAGCTGGCAAGACGCGTCGAGGAACTGACGGCCCGCTTGCAAGCGGCCGAGGCAAACGCCGCCGAGTTCGAGCGGCAGCTTTATCTTGCCCGCAATCAAACACCATCGACGGCTGAAACCGAAACTCCAGAGGCGATCTAATGGCTGCCATTCTTCCGTCTTCCTACAAGGAGGGCACCGCAACGGTTGCCGACGGCAGCACGGCAGTAACCGGCATCAATACCTTTTGGGGAACTCCCAACGGTGAAGGCAACCCGATTCTGCCGGGCGACTGGTTTGGCGTGCATAAGGGCTATGCGATCCGCATCGCCTCCATCGAGGGCAACGGTGCGCTGACGCTGGCCAATCCTTGGCCCGGCCCGTCGCAGACGGATGCTGCCTACGAGGTCATGCTCCAGAGCGACAACGCCCGCATGGCGACGTCGACTCGTCAACTTCTGCAGCAGCTTATGAATGGCAACATAACGGCATTCTCCGGCTTGACTGGCCAGCCAAACACCGTGCCGTACTTTACCGGGCCGGGCGCTATGGGCCTGCTTACGAGGCAGGATCTGACGCAGGGCGTCAACTACGATGTGCAGGTTGATGCGCTTGCAGATCGCGCCGCCTGTGACTTGCAGGTTCCGGGCTACGCTGTTTTGGTGTCCGACGTCGGCGACGGGCGGGCGGCTATATATTCGAAGGTAACGGCATCTTCCGGAGATTGGAGCGATCCTGCGTACATCACAGGACCGCGCGGCCTTAACTGGAAATGCGTTTGGAGCGGCGCGACGGCGTACGAGAAAGACGACGCTGTCAGCTACAACAATGCATCGTGGATTGCGCTCGTCGACAACACCAACGTGGCACCTGTAGCGGGAGCCACCTGGGGCTTGCTCGCAGCGCGTGGCGCTACCGGAGCGACCGGCGTTAACCCCCGCGGGGCTTACGACAATGCTACGGCCTACGCGGTCACTGATTCCGTTCTCCACAACGGCTCGACTTGGATTGCAATCGCGGCGACAACCGGCAATGCCCCGCCGAACTTGCCCACCACGTCAAATACTTGGTGGCAGCTTCTCGCGCAAAAAGGCACGGACGGAACGGGTATAGGCGACGTCGTCGGTCCAGCCGGCGGTGTTGCTACAGATGATTTCGCGGCATTCAATTCATCCACGGGCAAACTCATCAAGAAACTTACTGACGTTCAAGTAAACGATCGTATTGGCATGGAATACCTGAAGGGTGGAGAGCTATCCAGATCATCTGCAACGGTGATCGGCATAGCAGTACTCGAAGGCAAAAAAAGTGGGGTATTCGTCAAAACCTCGGCCGCGTTCACGTAGCAGATCAATGCCGCTTGGGTTAAGGGCACGGGAAATGGTGGCCTAGATACTGGATCAATCGCGGCGAACTCAAGTTATCATGCCCATGCGATACGTCAGACAAGCACTGGCGACACGGACGTATTGATCTCAGGCTCGGCAACCGCACCAAATTTGCCTTCTGGTTGGGTTTTGTCTCAGCGACTTGGAGCACTCAGAACCAACGCTTCGTCGCAGATTATCGATTTCACTCAAGTCGGAAATCGAACAATATGGGCGACATCTGTGCTGGACTTCGCCTCTACCACCCGTACGTTAGCGCCAATTGCAATAAGCGTTCCACTGGGTGTCCGCGTGCAGGCATTGTTCCAAGTCAAACCCATAGCCGCCAGCAGCCTCGTGGCCGTCGTAAACGTGGGTTATCAGGAATTCTATAGCACCACGACTGCCACCTACACTGCGCTAGAAAGCGGATATGACACCGATGTGGCGGGCTCCATTCCTCTTGGCTGCATCGGCAGTCCGCACGCGACCCTCCAATGGGAGTTTCGCACTCGCGGCTGGGTCGATGTAACAATCCCAAGAATTGGAGGGTAGTATGAACGTTTATTACGTCCAAAGGCGCGATGGGAAGATTGTTTCGGTGTCTCCGCTCCCTCAAGAGGGGTTCGATGATATCGCGGTGCCGATTGACGATCCAGAATTGGTCACGTTCTTCAATCCTCCCGGGCCGGATCCAGCGACGTTGAAGCAACAGCTTAGGGCATCGATAGACATCGCCGCTGAGACTGAACGGTTGAAATACATCACCGGCGGATCTGGTCAGGCCATGCCCTATCAGCAGAAGTCAGACGAGGCGAAGCGGTATCTGGCCGCCATCGAAGCTTCCGAGGCGCTGGAACTTTCCAGCTTTCCGCTGTTGGCCGCCGAAGTCGGGATTACCGCGCCGACCATCGGCGAGGTTGCGAACGTCATCTACGCCGCATTCACGCAATGGCAGGTCATCGGCGGCGCGATCGAGGCCGTGCGCCTTGGAACCAAAGCCGCGATAGAAATCGCGGTGACCGTCGCCGAGGCAGAAACGGCAGCCGCTGCCGCAAGTTGGCCTAACGCCTGACAGTCGCTTCCCGGCATTGATCGGGCGGCTGGAGCTGTTTCGGAGCTCCAACGACGGGTCTTAGTTTGGCGACCAGTCCCGTCCGACGCAGCATTTACAACCGTCACACCCGTCCCTGCAGGGCGGCGAAAGAGTTGATCATCTGTCCGTTAAGTCCCCGACAGATAGCCACACGGGTTGCTATATTACAATGCATTCGTACGAGTTGAGGTTGCAAACCTCGTCCGCCGCCATAGCTTGGTTATGATGGCTTGGGTTGCGAACGAATCCGGACTTTTTTGATGGCCTGGACGGTGAAACTTCAAGATCGCGCTCTAACGATCACGACAGAGGCATTCGATGCTTTCATAGCGCATTTTGTACGCGATGAGGAGCTTCTTTCCCGGATGTCTGAATCGTGGTGGCGCGACATCTTCGTACACATGATCGCCTTTGGCATCGACCCAACCGAGGTCATCGACGCAGTCCACGACGTAGAGGCCGGCAAGCCGAATAGCGATGTAACTGTGACGGAATTCAAGGACGAGTCGCTTAAGGCGTTATGGCACAAACATTACTTCTCGGCACGCTACCTCCCTGCCAATATCTTCCCAGCGCGTGGAAGGTACGGCCTCAATACCATGGTCGATGAAATCCTCGATCCGGTGAAATACCAAGTCATAACACCTCAGGCTATTGATGAGCTAGCGCAAGCAGTAGCAACCTTGCCGGTCGAAAAGCGCAATACGGACGGAAAGATTACGGGAAAATGGGTGATATTCACCAAGAATGATGGGAAGAACTACTATCTCGGCCTCGCCCGGACGATCAGTGACCTTCAACAGGACTTTGATTTGTAGCGCTGGAGGTGCGGCGCGCGGAGACTTTGCCATTCGTGGCCATGACAGACAAGAAGCCCGCCGGGGTCGGGCGGGCTTCATAACGCATCACAGAAGAAACTGACCGCATCTCGGTCGGCCTCATAAAAGCACAACCGGCGATTGCCGGCACGTCAACCAATAGGCGTGGATTGTCTACCTGTCAGCGAAAAAATCACTGGCCGCTCCGTTCAAAAATCGAACGCCATATTGTCCTTTGCGTAGCTTTTGCGAAATTCTTCTTCCCAGGGGTCGAAGAATTCCTCGCCTTCAGGCAGCGGTGCACGTAAAGGCGGTTCATCGCGTTTGGTCGGGTTTTCAGAATCGAGCATTGTTCACCTCTCAGCCGCAATTAACGGGATGAACGTTTGAGGGCTACTATGGGTCGAACACTTATCTGGGGAGGTTGACAAATTTCGTGAGTGGTCTATCGCACCCTGCCTTCAGCGAAGAATGTATCTCACCACGTATCGAAACACGGCCGGCGCGGCGACGATAATCACGACTACTAGCGCCAACCAGCGCCTGCCGTAGGTAAAATACACCCACGGGAGCACGGACCAGAGACCGTAGATCACGAGCGCGGCAGCGAGCGCACTCAGGATGATGGTTGCACGGCCGTACCGAGCGACGTTCTTCGGATCGTAATCGGGCGTATTGATTTCTGCGCCTCTTCCTTTGGTTAGCGCCTCTTCTTTACCACGCAATCGGGAGCGTTTTTATGGACCGCAAGCATTTCTTCGATGCTGTGCTGCCAGCTTAACGGACGCTACAAAAATCAGGACATCCCCATGAATCTCATCCCCGACTGGCGCCGGGTGCTTTCGCGCGCCTGGTCGCTGCGGCTCATGGAGCTCGCGGCGCTGGCCGACATCATCCTCAATCTGGTCCCGGCCGTGTCCGACTACCTGCCGTGGTGGCTGACGCTGCTGCTGCTTGGCGGGGCGTACGTCGGCCGCATGCTGGCGCAGCCTGAAGCGGCGGAACACAAGGAAACCACTGATGAAAACAAGGCTTAAGGCCGCGGGCGGCGGCCTAGCAGCGCTGACGCTCGCAGGATCGATGGCAATCCAGACTGTCGGCGGCTTTGAAGGGCTGCGGCTCTACGCATACCGCGACGTGGTCGGCATCTGGACCGCTTGCTACGGCGCGACCAAGGACATCAAGCCGGGGATGAAATTCTCCAAGGCGACTTGCGATAACATGCTCGTTGACAGCCTCATCGTGCATGAGCAGGGGATGCGCGCGTGCCTTAAGGCACCAGACGCATTGCCGATCGAGACCTACGTCGCCGGTCTGTCTCTCACCTACAACGTCGGTGTCGGCACGTTCTGCAGGTCCACTGCGGCCCACAAGTTGAACGCTGGCGACATACGAGGCGCGTGCGATTCACTCACCATGTTCAACAAGGCGGGCGGCCGAGTAGTGGGCGGGTTGGTAAAGCGGCGCGCGCAGGAAAAGGCGCTTTGCCTCAAGGCGGTCGCATGAACTCCACCAAAATCACCAACTACATTTTCTACGGTCTGGCGATCCTTTCCTCGCTCGTGGGCGGCCTGCAATTGTTCGACTGGTCTGCATTCCTGACGAAGGATCAGACAATCGCCGTCATGAGCGGGATCAACGCTTTCGGCGCGATTATCAAGGGCTGGATAGCGACCGCTGAAGTCATGGCCAAGCAGATCGCCGCCGCGCAGGTGGCGCAATGATCGGCGCAATCGCAAGACTCCTTGGCGTCGACAAGTGGCTTGTCAGCGCCGTCGGCGCGCTGGTCCTCGCCGCTTTTGTCTTCTTTGCGGCCAGCACAGCCTGTAACCGGATTTACGATTCCGGATATCAGGCTGCGGCCGGAAAATTCACGGCAGAAATCGCCGAGATGAAGCGGCAGGCCGTAACGGCGCGCGATGCTGAGATCGAACGGCAGTCTGCAGCGCAGGACGCAGCCAAAGCTCGCGAGGCTACCCGCATTGCTGCGATGCAGTCCGAAAGCGAATCCCTCCAAACTCAAATCGAGGAGCTACAGCGTGAAGCTGACCAAGATCCTGATGCTGGTCGCGTTGTGCTTAGCGCTCCCAGCGTGCGCCGCATCAACCAGATCCGATAAGCTGGTCGTCGTCCCGCCGTTGCCCAAGCTCACCAAGCCGGACAGCGTATTGCTCGAGCGGTGCGTCGGGCCTGTCGACCTGGGCGACAAGGAGCTAACTCTGGCACTCCTTGAATATTACTGGAAGAAAGACCGGGCCAGACTACTATCGTGCGCCCGCAAGCACCTCGAGCTACGTGACTTCTACGCCGACCGCGACGCCGGACTGACGGGTAAGGTGGTGACGAAATGACCACGATTAAATTGCGGTGCGATACCGCCGACCTAGAAGACTACTTGTCAGCGCTTTTCGCGGCGAGCGAGCTTCTTCCGGAAATCCGCCAAGGTCTTGTCGGCCTTCTTGATTCCGGCGAAGAGCTTTTCTGCGTCCACAGTGACTGCATTGCTGCATCCGTCACAGGTGAATTGCTTGTTCGCTTTCAACCAAGCGACGCTCTTCTTCGTCTTCTGTCCGCATCCGGGGCATGGAATGTTGATTTCAACATCTTCGAACATGCAACTTCTCCGATTGATGATTCGAATGTGATCACAGCCCGCGAGGCTTCGCAATGACGCCAGAAGAAATCATGAAGGTGGTGCTGTTCTTCCTCACGGTCGCCGGCTCCGGCTGGGCGATCTGGTGGCGCATTGAGGGCAAGGTCGCGGAAAACCGCAAGGACATCGAAAAGGTCGCAGAAACGTTGGCATCCCACAAGCTTCACGTGGCCGAGCAGTACGTTTCAAAGGCTGGGCTTCGCGAGACGACTGACCAGATCATGGAGGCGATCAGCGGGGTGAAGGCGGCTGTCGACAATATGACGCTCCGCGTAGATCGGATTGTCGAGAACCAGTCGAACTCGCGAACGCAAAATCGCTCATAGATAAGGCGGCAATACCTCTTTTGGATGACGTAGTGCATCTTAAGGTTTAAATATTATGGCGTTTCTATTCAATTTAAACTGGCGTCCGTTATACCGAAGTGCAACTAGGTTGGAGGATGATGCAATGCGCAATCTTTTGGTCAGCGCGTTTCTCGCTATACTCTTTGCCGTATGCGCGGAACGTGCGAACGCCTATGACACGAGCGGCGTTCACGCATTCTTTAATGATGACAAAAATCAGTTCGTAGATCTTTGGCTCAACAACGATGGCAACGTCACGATAAAGGCTAGTAATGGCAGGCCTTGGAGACCGATGTGGGTAGTCGCACATGCGAACTTCATGTCTGGAGGTCAGAGCGTCGCGAAGAAGGATTATCATGTCTATTGCCCTTCACCAAACGCTGGCGGAAAGGGTGCCGAAACGTGGTTCAAATTTGTGGGGCCGGGCGTTTCCGGAATCGACAAGATTGGTCTCAGCACTAACAAAGAGAAGCCCTGGGGGAAGCCGAAAGGCGAATGGACAATCATGATTTCCACGTCGGCTCCCGCTCCTTAAGCAATCAGGCCGCCTCCTCCTTAATCGGGGAGGCGGCTTTTTCTGTTGTGCAATATTAGTCACGTCGTGATCAGTCCTGGTGCGCCAGGCAGCCTGCTAAAAAGCTACCGATACGGTTGCAGTGATCTTGCCGCCGATTCCTCCAAAGCCAATGTCAATGTTGACACATACCTCTGCACATACCTTAGCTCGACTTTGTACATTATGCAGCGAAGCAAAGTGCTTGTGTCATCCGCTTGAGGCGGCTTGGTTGAGTTTCAGGAATGTCCGGGTCTGGCGGGTGCTGTCGATAAATATCCTGATCCCACAGGATCATGCGAACCGCACCGATGGCATCGGAGAAGGTGAACTCTGTTTTCTTGTACCAGGCGGCGGCATAGGGAAGGACGCCATGACCGAGCAGATCGCATGCCCAGAGTGTGACGAGGCTGTAGAGCGCCAGCAGCGACGGGGTCGTGCGCATGATGGCTTTGTCGTTCCACTGCCGTTGGGTTTCCACGCCAAGATGCGCTCGCGTTTCGGCGAAGGTGACCTCGATCTGCCAGCGCCGAACGAAATAGGCAATGATCTGAGCGGGCTCAAGGTTGACGTTGGTGCTCATGAACGCCTGGGGTTCACGACGGCCTGATGGATCGCGAACGAGAACCCAGCGAATTGGTCTTGGGGGCGTTCCACGCCGATACCAGAGGCCGGTTCCTGATGTGACATCAAGGGTTTTGTCGGTTTGCTTGCCGTACCAGGACGATGCGACGATGCGCTGCCACTCGGTCTTTGCGTCTTTGAGGAGCGTTTTCAGTTTCGGCAATGGCCTGCCTTTTTGCGCCGGTCGCCCGAGCGTATGTTCGTGCCGTTGATCTGGTGGAGCAAAGAGACTGGCATCCAGACGCAACCGCGTGATGAGAGTGGCCGTGTCGGGAAGAGCCGCAGCCAGTGTATGAACGGCAAAGCTGCTATCGCCGACAAAGATGATTTCGCGGCCCGGCAGCCAGCGGCAAAGCTGCAAGACGCCTTGCCTTGCCCAATCAGTCAGCAGCTTGTGCTTTCGGCCCTTCTTCTGATCATGGCGCTCAGAGGGACACAGGATCGTCAGCACCGGCAGGGCTTTAATACATTTTGCCCATGGGACAGGTGAAAGAACCATGAAGCTCAACCATCTCAAGCCGCTGGCCTTGACAAAGTGGCCATGGCTGGAGCGCACCGGGTCACGATAAATTCCACGCGCGGCGATGCGTTGGCCCCAACGCCGTTCGATTGTATCATCCATGCCAATCACGACAGGGCCCTCGGGCACGAGCCGGGCAACAATGATGGACAGCAGACGGGCCGCCAACGTGCGAGGGTTCCAGCGGGCTCGGTTGAGGAGTTGATGATAGGCGGCAAAATTACTTACCTCCGCGCGTCCGGTGATGCGCAGGCAGGCCGTCACCGTTCGCTTGCCAGGCGAAAGGAGCGCACCCATCACCAGGACCAGCAGATGCTCCCAGCTTGGCGCGGTAAACCAGAAACGAAACGGCGACAGCCATTTGCGAAGGATGTGGGGGACCGCGTCTCCCGGCTCACGGCTACAATCATGTTGTTCGCTCATCCATTCGTTCGAATCCGATCAAACGAATGGCGCAAGGCCGGGACCCTGCGGCGAATTGATTCACCCAGGGCTGCTCAGATGCCCCCGAAATCACCACCGATTTTGTACAAAGTCGAGCTTAGCACCGCCAACAGTCTGACAAACCTTGAGGCACTTCTTGAATTTTTTCTCGACTACGCCCGAGTCTGGAGGAACTACTACGGGTGGATAGGTGACAACCATTCGGAGCCGACCAGGCTCGTCTTTTCGCTCCGTCGCTTGCTCTGCGTCGTGACCCTCCTCCAACGAAACTATGGAAGCTCCCACCAGGTCGGAGGGAATCTTTAATCCGAATGCTCTCGCGAGATGCGTAACGTCCTCGTCGCCAACGAGTTTACCATCTCCTATGCGCTCGGTGAGTTCGACGAAAAACCTTCCCGTGTTCGCAACGGTGTCCATACCATCAAGAAAAAGGTTTAGGGGCATTTCTCAGGTCCTTTCAGGTGCAAAGAACTCATGTCGAAGAGATGGGAGCCAGCGGGGGTGGAGGCATGCTCAGACCTGCGACGAAGTGGCGCTTCGAGCACAACATATTCGGGCCATTGAGCCCCTTATACCAGCGAGCGCAGAGTGCGACTCACTTGGGATTCCCGAATCGGTGAAAATCTGAATCCATGGGGCAAACGGGAGGTTTGCAATGGGTTCGGCGATTGCATTGCGCGATGATTTTGATGGTCCTGCTCTGCGGCAGTTCGCGAAAGGGACCAAGGATGCCGCTCAAGCGCGGCGGCTTCTGGCGTTGGCGGAAATTTATGACGGCGGCTCGCGTACAGATGCGGCCCGGATCGGGGGCGTGACCTTGCAGATTGTTCGCGACTGGGTCGTTCGTTTCAATGAGCACGGGTCGGCCGGGCTCCTCAACGGCAAGGCTCCCGGCAATCGGCCCAAGCTGAATGATGATCAGCGCCAGGCCTTGGCCAAGATTGTAGAGCGTGGTCCGATCCCGGCTATCCACGGTGTCGTTCGGTGGCGGCGCAAGGATCTGGTCCAATGGATCTTCCAGGAATTCCGGATCTCGATGGACGAGACCACGGTTGGTCGCGAATTGAAGGCTCTCGGCTTTGCCAAGCTGTCTGCCCGGCCGCGCCACTACGCCCAGAATGAACCCGAAGTGGACGCTTTTAAAAAGAGTTCCCTGCCGCATTGGCAGCCATCAGAAGCAGCCTCCCGAAGAATACCGAGATCGAACTCTGGTGGGCCGACGAGGCGCGCATAGGTCAGAAAAACAAGATCACCCGCCGATGGGCTCGCCGTGGCACCCGACCTTCAGCGCCGCTGGATCAACGGACGATGTGGGCGTACATCTTCGGTGCCATCTGCCCCAAGAAAGGTAAGGGCGCGGGCCTCGTATTGCCCTATTGCGATACCGACGCCATGAATCAACATCTGCTGGAAATCAGCCAGGCAGTCGATGACGGCGCTCACGCGGTCCTCATCCTCGATCAAGCCGGATGGCACGTCACGCCGAAGCTCAGCGTCCCTGACAACATCACATTGCTGTTCTTGCCGCCGCGTTCGCCTGAATTGAACCCTGTCGAAAACGTCTGGCAGTTTATGAGGGACAACTGGCTGTCGAACCGCATCTTCACAGACTACGAGGACATCGTCGCTCACTGCTGTGCCGCCTGGAACAAACTCGTCGCGCAACCCTGGAAGATAATGTCCATTGGACTGCGCGAGTGGGCGCATCGGTTTTGATCAATGCATGTTGGTATTACTGAAGGCGATACGGAATTTTTAGAAGCGAACGGCCATGCATTTCAGGAACCGGGCGACCTCGCTTATGCAGGTTTTGAATATCGGTTCGCCAGCCGTCTCTACACCCCCGGTGACCTCGACTACGTTATTCTCGTCCCGTCCCTGCGCTGCAACCTCGCCTGCGGCTACTGTCAGGTCTCGAGGGTAAATGAGAAAACACCGGGGTTCGATTGGACTGATGAGACCCTGAAGGCGGTGATCCGGTTCCTGGACGGACTGTCCACGAAGAGGATCAAGGTCGAGTTTCAGGGTGGCGAGCCACTCCTTCGCTTAGACGTGTTGAAGGAGGTTCGCGACTTCTGTCGGTCCAGATTCGATAAATGCGAGTTTGTTGTCTGCACCAATTTGCAGGACCCCAGCGACGAGGCCTGTCGGCTCGAAGCTGGGATTTTGGCCAAGTTGAAGAACGTTTCATGAACGTCAGGGTTTGGCCTGTGCTTTGAGCAGCATGGCCACATTGTCGGCGGTGAACTTGAAGCCGCGATGATCGGGAATACGCTGACGGAGATGGGATATTTAGGTCTTCGTGGATCAATGCCGGTGATCCGGAAACGCTCACCGCCAGCGATAAACTCGCGTTCGAACTTCCAGACCGAACTGTTCGGCCAGCAGGGCGAACATCTCTTTATCCAGATTGAGAGGCTTGCCGTCTGGCTGCGCAGTCTGGCGCGGGAATGCTGATGCGGAATGCAGGTTCGAACGAAAAGCCAGGCTCCTGGCCGCGCCACCCGGCGCTTTCGATAACCAGTCCGTGATCTGCGGCGATCTTACTGCAAGCCTCAAACATGCGGGCCTGGATTTGCTCGCAGGCGGCGGATGTCAAGCGGGTGATGCGGTTGGCCTTGCTCATTCGGAAGTACCTTTACGCACCTGATAGACCGTGCCGCGCGATATGCCGAGATCGCGGGCGATCTTGCTGGGGCCCTGGCCCTGTTGCAGCCGAAGCAGGATTTCTGCGCGGTCAATCTTCGGTGGGCGGCCTTTGTAGATGCCACGTTTCCTGGCAGCGGCGATACCCTCAACCTGCCGCTCGCGCCGCAGGTTAGTTTCGAATTCCGCGAAGACGCCGAGCATGTCGAAGAACGCCTTCCCGGCAGCTGTGGAGGTATCGACGGGCTGCTCAGTGGCTACCAGATGCGCGCCCTTGGCCTTGAGGCGGTCGACTACCACCTGAAGATCTCGCAACGATCTGGCCAGCCGGTCGATGCGGGTGATGATAAGGCTTTCGCCGGCATGGATGAAGTCAAGAATGGTCATCAGCTGCGGCCGGCCTTCGAGCGAGGCACCACTTTTCTGCTCCTCGCGGATGACCTCGCAGCCGGCGTTCCTGAGCGCCGCGATTTGCGCGGCAAGGTTCTGGTCTGTTGTGGATGTACGGGCATATCCGATACGAGCCATGTCCTATACCATGCAAACTGTTCAATTTGGGTGTGCCATCGTGTCGATTTGTTCATTATCTCACTTTGGACCCAAAATAAACAGGAAACCACGGTCTCGACCTGTTCATTGATAGTGTTCACGACGGTATACTCAAAATATTCACCACAGAGATCCGCCACCTGCGTCCAGTGTGGTCACAACGATATCTTCCACGAGCGGGATGTCCTGTAGAGGATGCTTGTGCATAAGCGCGAAGGCAGCGGCCGCCAGTGCTTTTGACAGCCGCTCCTTCTTAGCCGATTTGAGAATGATCGCGGTTTGCAGAAATCGCCTTGCCCAGATGTCTCGCCGGCCTTCGAGAAAGGCCCAGATCCTTTTTTCAACAGTCCGCACCGACCGAGATCCTTGGATGATGCCGCGTGTTTCTCCTGTGTCTTCAAACCAGCTGTCGGTGAACGGGACGAGCGCATCCAGTGCGGGCTCATTGCGGAGCATCCGATCCAGTTGTGCCGCTGTCGCATTCTGGATTTCCTTTTGCGGATCGACGTGATCCAGCAAAGCCTGCAGATCCCTTTCCTGGGGCCGCAATTGGCTCAAGCTGCAAGCCTCCATGACGTCAATGAAACCTGGCGCTGGTGGATGGCCGTTTTCTATCCCATCCGCCAGAGCCGCCTCCAGCAGAAGCTCGGCAGTCATTCGATCTATTCGGACGCTGTTTGCTTCCTGGCGGGCATAGGAGATGATGTTGGTGGCTTCGCGCTTTGAGCGGCAGCGAATGACAAAGGCATCTTTGATGCCGTACCCGGTTTTTAGCAGGATCATCGCGACAACTGTCTGGGCTTGCAGTCTTCCGACAATCGTTAGGCCTTGCGCCCCAACACCGTCAGCGGTGGTCGCCATGATGTCGCTGACTATCGGCTCCGCCCTGTTGTTATGGGGATCTGCGGCGAGACCTTGTCGCAGAGCCAGCTTGCCAATGTCATCGATAACCGCCCGGGCGGAGCTCGCTGGCAACCAGCCGCGAATGATCGGCAGGTAGGATAAAGTTTCAGGCTCCAGCTTCCCGCGCATGAGCCTTTCTCGTAGGCCGGCGGCCACGGCCTCTCGCGTCAATGATGCGCCGGACACCAGCCAATAGAGCGCACAGCGCTCCAGAAAGGGATTGTCGAGGCTCAACAGATGATGGACAAACGCGGCCTTGGCATCCTCCGGCATTCCTGCCGACATCTCATCCAGGCCACCGAAGAACTCATACGCACCGCCGCCTTCAGCTTCAACGTCCGCCGCTAAAGCGGCAAGCGCGCCATCAAAATCCGGCATCGGGATCTCGTCGGCGGGATTTTCGCCAACCGGGTCGAGCATCAATATGTCTGGCACGGGCAGACCGGCACGCCGATACAGGCCAGCAATTTTCAAACGGTGAAGTGGCTCGCCAGGACCGGTAGCAATGCGAGCCTTGATCGCCTTCTCCGCATTTTCCAGGAAAACCTTTCCATATGGGCTGTCATTCTCGACGCCCATTCGGGCCTCATCCAGCAGCAATCCGAACAAGGTTGCCGAATCCGGATGACCTTCCATGGACTGCATAACCTCCGCAACGATGGCGTCGCAGGCCATGTCATCGGCCAGGAGATCATGCTTTGCTCTTTCGAAACAAAACTGGAACTGCGCCGACGACAGCCCATGTTGGTAGAGAACATTCAGGCATGTTTCAGCAATTCTAACCATTAGCGCCTCCAAAAATTATGCCGCCAGCCGATCAAAATCGATCCGGCTCTTCAAGTCGAGATCGAAACGGCCATAAGGGTTGACGTGACTGTAGATCAGCGGCGTGAGACCACGATAGTCTTCCGGCGTCATCCGATCAGCCCATTTCTGCTCCACCAGGACGGTCTGCAGCATGCGGGTGTTCACATAGACCAGTGACGCCCTGCAGCAGGTGCAAAGCCAGAGCGGAAATCTCCTGCTCATCGATCCGGTTCGTGGCGATCTCGCCGCCCTTGCCGAAAAACACGAAGCCATTAGCGCTGTTCCAGTTTTCGACGACATTCAGCCCTTCATGGATTTCCTGGCGGAAGGCTTCCTGTCGAAGGTAACGGCATAGAAAGATCGTCTTGACCGCGCGGCCGAGTTCGCTCAGCGCCTTGTAGGTCGGGGTGCATCACTTCGGCACGGGCGAAACGACGCAGGACCGCCTCCGGGTCCGCCGTTCTCGTCTGCATGGCGGCGGTGTATTTGACCATCTCGTCATATTGCTGCTCGATTTCGTCCCAGTTGATTGCGCCAGAAAGGATCGGCAAGAGATTCGGCAGCCTTGCGCGCATTCCCGCCTCCGGGATCGCCAGCTTCTGGCGGGCAATGGCTTTCAGGCGCGGGGCGAGCTCAAAGCCGAGCAGCCGACAAAACGCGAAGCCGACCGCGCTTTGACCGTGGCTGTCGACATATTGGCGCTGGATTTCCATATCGGTGCAATGACGCAGCACACCTTCGATCATGGAGGCGACCTCCGAGGAAGAGCACCGCTTGAGCTGGGAATAAACGCAAGTTGCGCGTTTCTCGACATGCCAATAGATCATGACACCACGCCCGCCGTAACGGGCATGCCATTCCGTCATGAGATTGCGATCCCACGCGCCGAACTTCGTGGAATCGGACGCGCATGCCGTGCCGGCGTCTCCCCAAACGGCGGCATTGCGGATGGCCAGGGTCGCGTTTGCAACCCGTGCGCATGCCTCCCTCAGCGCCGGCGCATGGATGAAGCGGCGGTGAACATGCAGCAGCTCGTCGTAGCTGACATCAGGTGTCGCGCCGGCGACCCGCTTGAGCCCGGCATTCGTGCCGAGACCATAAAGGCACAACAGAAGCCGCCGATCCAGCGCCTCGCGCGACAGGGCTACTCTCGACGCCGATGTTTCGAAGGCCTCCAGCAGACCGGTATCGAGTGCGGCTTCTTTCAACACGTCGAGCAATCCTGTCATCGGCCAGCGCTGACCGATCTCGCCCTTGATCGCTTCAAGTCCCTTCGGCTCCGGTAGAGGCTTGAACGGTGTGATCGATATGCGTGTTTCGCCGCGCCACAGCAGCCGGACCTTGTCGTTTCGTGGGATCGTTTCGTTCAGAAGTAGCAATTCATACTCAAGCTCCTGACGGATGCCAGCCGTGAACGCTCGCGCGTCCGGGTCAGGTTCAGGCCTGTGTAATAGGCGTCACGGCGGATTTCGAAGTCTTTGAGTAGATCGTCATCCGGGTTCCGGTAGCGGTCCGCGCCGACAACCCAGATCTCCTTGGAACGGATGCGGTCACGCAACTGGGTGAGGACGCAAAGCTCGTAGCTGATCCGGTTCACACGGCCATCGTCATCGATTACGGAACTGCGCCACCTGGCAGGAATAACCTCGTCAAATCCTCCATCGGCACAAAACGGCAGCCATCATCCACCTTGCTCCTGATCCAATCCAGCGCCGCCAGAACCGGACGCCACACGGTGTTGTTCGACCGGAATTCCAGAACCGAAAGCAGGCTGGGCAGCATACGCCGGTAATGATTGGCCCAGGATGAGCGCATCACCTTATATATGCGCCGGTCGAGAGCCCCTTTTGCCTGGCTCTCCTTGACGATCGCCTCCAGCTTGTCCTTGCCGACGATCGGGAAAATGACATCGCAGACGCGCCCTGCCGGCTCGTCGAGCGAAGCGCTGGCAATCTCGACCAGCAACCGTTCCTTGCCATAGACCCGCTCGATATCCTTGGCGATATCGCCGACCACCTTGCGTTTCGAACGAGTCCCGATCTTGTGAACCGTCTCGATCAGCAGGTCGACCATGGCGTCCGTGAGTTGTGCTTCCCGCGACAAGAGATAAATCGCATAGAGGCCGATTTGTCTGGCCGGCGCGTGCCGCCGCATCTCCCAGGCCTTTTCGCCGGCGACACGGCGGACAATCTGTTCCACCCATGCTTTGCCGGTCGTCGACAAGATATCCCGTGGCAGATCAAGTTTCTGAATGAAGGCAAGTTTCGCCGTCATGCTGAGGATGTTGTCGAGCGATGCCTGGCCAGCATCACCCCTCATCGTATTGAAGCCGGTCTGGCCGTCTGCCTCGGCAATAGAAGCTTCCAGCAATGCGAGCGTGCTTGATGAAAGACGAGCGCTCACCCCGGTCAACCAGTCGTCGAGATAATGTTGCCGTTGCGAACACCAGGCGTTCCAGTTCCTTGTGCGACGGGCCGTATATACTACGGTCCCGCCACCAAAGAAAAACCTGCTCGAGCATGGCGCCAACCGATCGCCCGGTCGGACACAGTTCGCCAGCGATCCACAATGTCAGCTCTTCCCGATCGGGCCGTTTCAGGCGCCGAAAGCCGAGATACTGCAAAATCTCGGCACAATGCCGGCGCGCAGTCCGGCCGGAGAAATCATACTGGTTCACGGCGTCACATTCGACGTCAAGCTGCTCAGCCAGCCAGCAAACGCTGTCGATCGGGATCGAGGCGTCGTCCTGTACAAAAAAGCCGTGTGCGGCGAAGAACTTAAGCTGAACCGCCAATCCCAGTCGCGCCGGGGCCGGCTTGCCGTTCACAAAATCCATGTCGGAAAAGCTCAGGCTCCAACGCCCGATAAAATCCTCATTCGAAATACTCAAACCCATCAGCCTACTCCATAATTCGGAGCAGACTGTCATTCCCCGCAAATCACTCGTCAATTAGCGAGACAATGTTCCCACAACGTTCTTCAACTTGGCCAAAATCCCAGCTTCGAGCCGACAGGGCCTAGAACTCGCGGGTGATCTCGCCTAGAAGGGGTCAGTTCCGGCTGAGGGCGAAAAGACACTCTAGGCGGCCATAGATGATGAGGATGTCGGCGGCTCCTCCGGACTGACGAGGCGGAAAAGATTGAGGGGCGACGGTCTTGCGGCCGAGCTTTTGGCGGTTCAAAAATTGCAAACCGTGGCATTGCCTCGGCAAAGGGTACGCGATGGGCTTTACGTGCAATCGACAGGATGAAGTGTTTATCGGCGGGCACACGCTCCGACAGGTGGAGCACATGGTCCTGAAGATCGCGAGATATCAGCATTGCCGCGTTCCGCTGATGGCTGGGCTACGGTTTCAAAGGGGTTGGGACTATGAGCGTTCTCCGGATGAGTCCCTGACATTAGAGAAAGAGCGCGACGCGCGCGGTGGCGGCTGGCGGCTTCACTTGGAATATAACACGACTGGAGGCGGCGTGAGTGGGGACGTCTATGACTACGTCGCGACGGTGCGCCGGGACAGAGGAACAGCCTACAAGATGCGGACGCCCGGCCCGCCACAGGAGATGAAATTCATATTATACAGCGGCTCAGTTCATAGCGACGAAAAGGTGGAGCCGGCACAGATTTTCGCGGAGTTGTCGGCGCTGCACGAACTGGCTTGCGCGATGGATGAAAGCACGGCGACGCTGGAGGCATGGGCTAAGTCCGGACTGGCCATGCGCGTGAGATGCTGGAATTTGCCCCCGGGCGGTAAGGAGGTATTTTCGGGGAGGGGGCCGCATCGGCAAGGCTGCTTATGGGCAACAGTAATTCCCCCGAAACGATGTCCGACTTTGCACAGCGGGGATTGTCGCTGACCGATTTGCAAGAGAGAATGGTCTGTTCCAAATGCGGTATGCGTAAACCGAGTTTCACAGGGTATTTGCAACATGACTGACCAACGGGCATTCTTTGACCTGCTGGACATTATGGAAAACGAGAAACTCGTTGAAGCAAAACGGTTTTTCGCCCTGATGCGCAGCACCTTCAGTATTGCAAATCTGCTTTACGTCGACGTTGATGTCTTAACGTCGGGATTCGTAGTTCATAGACTACACCATACTTACAGCGCGAGCGCAGTCAGAACTTATATTGATGAAGGATTTCTTCGGATCGACCCGATCCTTCGGTCGGCCATGGGCAGCATTAGACCGGTGGACTGGGCGGCCGCGCGCAAACTGTACCCCGAAAGCGAACAACTCTTTTCCGCGGCTGCCCATCATGGGCTTGGCGTCAATGGCATCACGCTGCCGCTTGCCGCGCCGCCACGCCGGCTGGCTTTCTTGGCGATCCATGCCGATGTCCCGGCCGAGGAGTGGCCGGCCTATAGACGCTGCCATCTGCGTGATTTCCAGTTGCTTGCCAATCTCTTTCATGCCGCCCTCCTGGAGAACGAAAACAGGATCGAGCTCTCGAACCACGACGCCGGGTCGCTCACCAACCGTGAGACCGAAGTGCTTGGCTGGGCCGCTGCCGGCAAAAGCTATTGGGAGATCGGCACCATCCTCGGCATCTCCGAACGGACCGTCCGCTTCTTCATGACCAATGCCCGGCGCAAGCTGAATGTCGTGTCCAACGCACAGGCCGTCGCCCAGGCCGTCCGGCGCGATCTTATACCAGCGAGCGCAGAGTGCGACTCACTTGGGATTGAACGAAGCCGCTACCGCGGCAATTGCGGCGGGCTTTGAGAAGAGCCTCCTGGCTGAGAGGATGAGGGTGTTGCAAACCCACCCTTCAGACAGGAGGTCCAGATGGCCGAGATAAGCCCTCTTCGCCGCCGGATGATCGAGGACATGACGGTCCGCAATCTGTCTCCGGCCACCCAACGATCCTATATCAATGCCGTCCAGAAGTTCAGCCGCCATTTCGGCCACTCGCCGGATCGGCTTGATCTTGAAGATGTCCGCGCGTTCCAAGTCTACCTTGTCTCAGGTGGAATATCCTGGGCGGCATTGAACCAGATCGTCTGCGCGCTGCGGTTTTTTTATGGGGTCACGCTCGGTCAGAATGAGATCCCGGAGCGCATCCCCTATGCCCGCGCACCGCGGAAGCTACCTATCGTTCTGTCGACGGACGAGGTAGTCCAATTCCTGGAAGCTGTCTCCAGCCTGAAGGCGCGTGTGGCACTAACCTGCGCCTATGGAGCCGGTCTCAGGGTCTCGGAAGTCTGCGGACTAAGCATCGGTGATATCGACAGCTCGCGCATGGTGATTCATATCCGCCATGGCAAGGGCGGCAAAGCCCGCTACGTCATGCTGTCGCCGGAACTGCTCGGCATCCTACGCAGCTATTGGCGCTTGACGAGGCCCAAGACGCTGCTCTTTCCCGGACGCAATCCTGACAAGCCGATCGAGCCGACGGTGTTGCATGCCGCTTGTCGTTCGGCGGTTGCAGCAACGGGACTGGCCAAGCGGGTCACCATCCATACATTGCGGCACAGTTTTGCCACCCACTTGCTGGAGAACGGCACCGATATTCGTATTATCCAAGTACTGCTCGGTCATGCACACCTGTCGAGCACGGCACATTACACGCGGGTTTCCACCGACACGATCCGCTCCACGGCAAGCCCGCTCGACCGATTGCGACTGGAGGTGACGCCGCCGGTATCATAATCGGTTGCGCCCCGCTTTCGAAGTTGCCGACATCTTTCGGCGACACGGTGGCTGCTACAGGCGAGAGAACGCCGGTCATCTTAGTCGTGGCGAACGACGTGTCATGGGCGCGATCGAAGCTTGCCGCACACCCAGGCTCGGCGGCCATGTCGATGCCTGCGATGAGTGTGGCACGACTCGCATCTCCTATAATTCCTGCCGCAATCGTCACTGCCCGAAGTGCCAGGGCATAGCTCGCAGGGGATGGGTCGCGGCCCGCATCTGCGATCTCTTGCCGGTCCAGTACTTCCATGTGGTCTTCACACTACCGCCTGGCATCGCCGAGATAGCCTTCCACAACAAGGCGGTCGTCTACGCACTGCTGATGCGGATCGCAGCCCAGACGCTGCAGACGGTCGCCGCCGACCCTAAACGGCTGGGTGCCGAGATCGGTATCATCGCCGTGCTTCACACCTGGGGCCAGGCGATGACCCACCATCCCCACGTCCACTGCGTCATACCAGGCGGCGGTCTCTCACCGGATAAGTCAAAGTGGATCGCATCCCGGCCGGGCTTTTTCTTGCCCGTCCGAGTTCTATCGCGTGTCTTCCGGCGGCTCTTTCTGACGGCCCTTGCTGACGCCTTCGCTCAGCGTAAACTTCGCTTCTCCAACGCGCTTGCACGCCTTGCCGACCCCACCGCTTTCACCAGCCATCTCGCGCACGCCCGTCGCAGTGAATGGGTCGTCTACGCCAAGCCGCCGTTTGGCGGACCGGACCAAGTGCTCGCCTATCTCGGCAGATACACCCATCGTGTGGCCATCGCCAACAGTCGTATCGTCGGTGCCGATGACGAGCATGTCGACTTCCGGTGGAAGGACTATCGACGCCAAGGACATGATCGCGAGAAGATCATGCGCCTTGACCCGCTCGAGTTTATCCGGCGCTTCCTTCTCCACGTACTACCCGACGGCTTTCACCGTATGCGTCACTTCGGCTTTCTCGCCAATAGCCATCGCCGGCAACGCATCGCCCTCTGTCGGGACCTGCTGGGCCAGCGGTCGACGTCGGCCGAGCAACCGCATTGCCTCAACCCAAATCAAGGCTACCCCTTCACATGCCCCGAATGTGACCGGCCGATGCGTCGGATGAAGGCCAACATCCGACCCGCTCAAGCACGGTCATCTTCATTCCGATGTGACACATCATGACATCAGGCGATCGGCAGACGACCCATATCACCCGCCGACTTGGACGCCGTTCCGGCGGACAATCGTCGCTGCCTGGAACCAGGCCAGATGTTCGATCCGTAGGCGCAAATGCATCCATATCGGCACAACCGGCACAGCGACCCGCGACATTGCGCTTCGACAATCATGTAAAACCTCGCCGTCTGCCACTTGATTGCGCGCCCTCAGGGCCACCGCATCACCGCGCCGGAACCGGACGCAGAACGCAATCCCCATAGTGCCAAACAACCCGCGCCTTCGTTCAATCCGGCTTATGTGAGGTCGGCCGAGTATGACGCCACTGTCCTATCCGACCTCACATAACCCTCCAGATTCCCGAATCGGTGAAAATCTGAATCCATGGGGCAAACGGGAGGTTTGCAATGGGTTCGGCGATTGCATTGCGCGATGATTTTGATGGTCCTGCTCTGCGGCAGTTCGCGAAAGGGACCAAGGATGCCGCTCAAGCGCGGCGGCTTCTGGCGTTGGCGGAAATTTATGACGGCGGCTCGCGTACAGATGCGGCCCGGATCGGGGGCGTGACCTTGCAGATTGTTCGCGACTGGGTCGTTCGTTTCAATGAGCACGGGTCGGCCGGGCTCCTCAACGGCAAGGCTCCCGGCAATCGGCCCAAGCTGAATGATGATCAGCGCCAGGCCTTGGCCAAGATTGTAGAGCGTGGTCCGATCCCGGCTATCCACGGTGTCGTTCGGTGGCGGCGCAAGGATCTGGTCCAATGGATCTTCCAGGAATTCCGGATCTCGATGGACGAGACCACGGTTGGTCGCGAATTGAAGGCTCTCGGCTTTGCCAAGCTGTCTGCCCGGCCGCGCCACTACGCCCAGAATGAACCCGAAGTGGACGCTTTTAAAAAGAGTTCCCTGCCGCATTGGCAGCCATCAGAAGCAGCCTCCCGAAGAATACCGAGATCGAACTCTGGTGGGCCGACGAGGCGCGCATAGGTCAGAAAAACAAGATCACCCGCCGATGGGCTCGCCGTGGCACCCGACCTTCAGCGCCGCTGGATCAACGGACGATGTGGGCGTACATCTTCGGTGCCATCTGCCCCAAGAAAGGTAAGGGCGCGGGCCTCGTATTGCCCTATTGCGATACCGACGCCATGAATCAACATCTGCTGGAAATCAGCCAGGCAGTCGATGACGGCGCTCACGCGGTCCTCATCCTCGATCAAGCCGGATGGCACGTCACGCCGAAGCTCAGCGTCCCTGACAACATCACATTGCTGTTCTTGCCGCCGCGTTCGCCTGAATTGAACCCTGTCGAAAACGTCTGGCAGTTTATGAGGGACAACTGGCTGTCGAACCGCATCTTCACAGACTACGAGGACATCGTCGCTCACTGCTGTGCCGCCTGGAACAAACTCGTCGCGCAACCCTGGAAGATAATGTCCATTGGACTGCGCGAGTGGGCGCATCGGTTTTGATCAATGCATGTTGGTATTATTCCGACCTTCTGACTTCGCCGGCGAAGTCCGTCCGAGACGCCTCCAACCCATTTCTAGTCCCGCAATCGCCAGTTCAGTGCGTCCAAAAGGACGCACTGGATTTCACCACATATTGGCGTGCATTTGAAACCTGTCACTACCGACAGTTTTTCCGGACGCCGATCACTGACAGCATTTGCTCCTCGCTTTCGAGATCACAGGAGCAAAAAGATGATCAGGATTTTCAACCGCAACAGCCGCAAACAGTATCCCCAGGATATCGACGCCATGTTCAAGCTGCGAAAGCGCGTCTTCCACGATCTGCTGAAATGGGATGTGTCGGTACGCGGCGATTGGGAAGTCGACCACTACGACGACGCCAACCCGCTTTATGTGCTTTCCTACTCTGACCAGACCGGACGGCTGCGCGGCTCTCTGCGCCTGCTTCCGACGCTTGGGCCCAATATGCTCGACGATACCTTCCCCATTCTGCTCGGGGATAATCCGGAGGTTCGCGATGCCTCGGTGTGGGAGTCGAGCCGTTTCTGCATCGATCCGGAGATTTCACAGGATCGCGGCTCAAATCAGGTGACGATCGCCGCGGCGGAACTGATGTGCGGCGTCGGTGAACTCGGACTGTCCTCCGGCCTCAGCCACATCGTCACCGTGACGGATGTCTTCCTCGAGCGGATGTTCCGCCGCATGGGTTGCCCCGGCGAGCGCATCGGCGACCCGCAGCGCATCGGCTCGCTCTATGCGGTCGCCGTCGCCTGGGAAGTGACGACCGAACTGCTGGAGACGATGAAAGCCGTCGCGCAAATCGGTGGACCGGTTCTGGAAAGGCCGATGTCGCTCAAAACCGCCCGCGCCGCCTGACGTCGGCTTCCGGAGGGCCGCGACCGCGGCTCTCCGGCCACATCGGCGGAATTTCCTGGGCTTGCGTTAACGCTGGCAAGCGGACTGCGTTGCGCCTCTTTCGAATGGCGGTATGATAGGTACATGGCTTGGAGTGCGGCAATAGTCCGCCGCCCGATAGAGTGCCTTGGCTCAGACGAGAGAAAACAGTGCAGTTTGGTTCCAGAGGTGTGCTGAGAGTCTCCCTCCCACCCCTCTGTAACAGTGCCGAGACACGAATCAGATTTCCCGAATCTGCAGAAGTGAGTTTCAGTGAACGGGATTTTCTACCAATAGTCCGGTTCAGCAGGTGGCAGCCTGTCCCAATTGAACTGCCCTCGATCGCTAGGCTTACGGGGTGTTCGCGTGATGGTGACAGTGCCGCCTAATGCTACGGCAAGAGACGGCGACCAAAGAAGGTCGCCGTCCTTTTTCGGCTCACGGGCGACCGCTCTTGTTCCGGGTCGCATCGACCAGCTTGTAGGTCTGGCCGGATTTCGGCGTCGGCGGCATCGGCTCGCCGCGCGTAACGGTGCGCTCTTTGCCGGTATCTCCACCACGGGTCCCGAGAATCCCGTATTGTCCAGAACGAGGGGCAGTCTGCCCCGGCTTAAAAGTTTTAGTCATGATTGCCTTTCCGGAGCGCGCCTGATGCGAGCCCACGTCCAATAAATATCAGCACTTGACTTCGGGATCAAGTAGGAGAAAATAGGTCCCAGTTTTTGCAACATCTGGAGATCAAGATGGCCGCGTCAGCATCACCCCTTCTAAAGGCGAATCCTGTTCCCTCGTCGTCGTTCCTGCACGATCACGACGAGGTTTGCCCGCTGTGTGAACAGCAGATCCCGCACGACCAGATGGATGAGATTAAGGAGCGGATCGAGACGCGACAGAAGAAAACTGCGGAGGAACTCTCGGCCCGCCTCCAGGAACAGTTTTCACGCGAGAAGGCCGACGCCATCGACAAGGCCAACAAGGAAGGCGCCGCCAAAGCCGTCCTCGCTCACGAAGAGGGCCGCAAGGCCGCCGAAGCCGCAGCCCAGGAGGCGATCGCGGCGACGGAACTCGCCAGCAAAGAGGCTCAGGATCTCCTGTTGAGCCGCGTGACGCAAGCGGAGGCCGAAAAGCAGAATGCAGAACAAATGAGGGTCGCTCTCGAGGAGCGGCTTGCCCAGGAGCAGCAGGAGCGCGACGCCGCTATCGAGGCGGTCCGGCAGGAGGCCCTTGCGAAGCAGGACAGTATTAGGGCCGAGGCCAAGGTCGCCGCCGAAGCGGCGGCCAATGAGCGGGTCGAGTCTGCAGAGGCCGCGAGACTGAAGGCTGAAGAGGCCGGGAAGAGCCTCAAGGCACAGCTCGACACTGTTACGGCTGAGACAGAAACGAAGATCACGGCACTGATCGAGTCCGCAGCGGCGCGCGAGATCGAAATCCGTTCGGAAGCTTCTGAGGCTGCCGCTGTGGCCGCCCAAAGCAGGCTCGCCGAGCTCGAAGAGGCGAAGAAAAACGCGGAAGCCAAAGCGGCTACGGTCGAGAAGCAACTCGCCGACCATCAGGCCCTGCTGGACCAGCGCCTCCAGGAGCAGCGCGAGGCGTTCGAGCTCGCTCAGACAGCGGCCGTCAATGCCGAAAAGGCTCTCGCGTTTGAGGAAAAGCTCAAGCTGTCCGCAAAGGTGGCGGAGCTGACCCGGGCTCTCGACAAAAAGACCAACGAGGAGCTTGGCGAGGGCGCCGAGGTCGATCTGTTCGAAGCGCTGAAGGCTGAGTTCGAGGGCGACAGGATCGACCGCGTCAACAAAGGCCAGCCCGGCGCCGACATTATCCATGTAGTGATCCACAACGGCAAAGAGTGCGGCACCATCATTTACGACTCGAAGAATCATGGCGCATGGCGTAACGACTTCGTCACCAAGCTCGCAACCGACCAAATGGCAGCCAAGGCGGAACATGCGATTCTATCTACGAGCAAGTTCCCGGCCGGCGCGCGGCAGCTGCACCATCAGGATGGCGTTCTGCTGGCCAATCCCGCTCGCGTTGTCGCTCTCGTTCAGCTGATCCGCCACCACATCGTGCAGACCCATATTCTGCGTATGAGCAGCGAGGAGAAGACCCAGAAGACGGCCGCGCTCTATGACTTCATTACCTCGGAGCGCTGCAGCGATCTGATTGCCCGGATCGACACTCACACGGACGACCTCCTCGACATCCAGGTTAAGGAAAAGAAGGCACACGAATCTGTCTGGAAGCGTCAGGGCGAACTCATTCGATCAGTGCAGAAAGTGAAGGCCGAGCTGAGCAACGAAATCGACATGATCATCGGCACGGCCCGGGTATCGGAGCAGGACAATGAATAACACGATCCCGGCGGCGGGTCGCGAACGCGACAACGTCGTCAACCTTCAGGAACGCCGGCTCGATCGTACCGTTCTTCGGACGTACCGCACGAAGGCCGACATCGATATCATCTTGCCCAATGACAAGCAGCCGAGGCTCGGGCCCAAGGTTGACGAAGAACTGCAACGGCAGATCGAAGCCAATGGCGGTTTGTTTGAGCCACTACTCGTAGAACCCCATCCCGATTTCCCAGGAAAATTCCGTATCATCGATGGTGATCGCCGGTGGACGAATTCTCGGGTCTTGGTGGAGCAGGGAAAAGAAGAATTCCGCCAGCTGCCCATCGAGGTTACCGACCGCACCCTGAGTGATGAGGATCGGCTTCGCGCGTGGATCTATATCCATCGGCAGCGCAAGGAATGGGACGCCAAAGAGAAGGAAATGGTGGCCTACCGCCTCGTCGACCTGATGGGACGCGCCAGCGCCGCGAACATACTCGGGATCACCGTTCGGGAACTCGACAAACTGGTCGATATTTTCGAGCTGTCGGAGAAGTTCACCAGCCTTCGCGATCCAAGTGCAGCCATCACCTGGGCGCGTGAGATGATGGGGGTCAGCAAGAAGCTGTTCACGCCCAGCATCGTCGAGGCCGTCGTCAAGAAGGTGAACGACAAGCGCATAACCAACTCCAAGGACCTGCGCAAACTGCGATCGATCCTCCCCGATCCGGTGGCGCGCGCGCATTTCCTCAGCGACGCGGGGGATCTCGATTCTGCAATGTTGCGCCTGGGACCCACCGAGAAGAAGCCAAAGGGCGGATTGTCCGGGGATCTGGAGGCAGCGGTTGAAGCGATGAAGGGGGTTCCATGGACCACTCTACAGGATCTCAAGGGCGACCCCGACATCCTGAAAAAGATCGATGACGCCGAGGCGCTCCTTCGGTCACTGCGCAAGGCGCTTTCGTGAGCCCGCGCAATCAGAACAGCCCGACGACGGACTGTTCTGACATGGTTTTTAGGAAGGTTTCCGCTGAGCTCGTCACCTTCTCTAACAAGTTTTCGCTACCTTTCAGTCGCGGAGATCGCCGATGATATTGCAGGGACCTGGCTGGCATCCAACAATGGTGAGGCGTCCTGCACGATACTCAACGCCGGCCAGAATGCCGGGTTGATAACGTGACTTGTCGCGACCAGCCCGGATCTTCAATATCTTAAGATCATAATTCACGGCATAGATGAAGTAGTCCCCACCACCGGATCGAATGCCGAGCACGCCGTAGTATAGCAGGAAGTCGATCACTTCCCCCTGCTGATCAGCGGAAATGCCGGCAGCGGTCAGGATAACCTCAAGCTCGGTCGGCGAAAGCGTGCTACGAGCGTCCAGGAAGTAATAAAGAAGGTCGTTTGCCTCCGGATGGACGTCACTTAATTCGCGGTCAAGCTCCTGAAGAAGGTCTTCGGAATATGCCTTCATGCCCTTTTCAATGTCGGCCTCTTCAATACTTCTTCGGCCCCGTCCAGTGCCGAGATGAGCCGAAGGCGAAACATCTCGCGGAGCATATCGGGATCGGACCAATCAAGCGTTGCCCGCAACTCCTTTCCGTAGTCTGTGCTGTGTTTCACCAGATGGTCGTAAACATCGTTCCGCACAAACACGAGGCAGTGGAATTTATGGCCGTCCCGCCGCATTTCACGTTCCAGCCGCCGTCCAGCATCGACAAGGCAACGCAAAACGATGGCGTCAATTGCATCAAGACCTCGTGTGTTCCAACCACGGTCGAGGTTATCGAAGAGCACCCATACAGATTCCTTAAATTCCAGGTATTCGGATACCTTCAGTCGCAGATCGCGAAGATCGTGGGTATAAAGAAGCTGTGTTACCTGGGCCGCACTGAGCCGCTGCCCGTCGTGGCCATCAAATCGAGCCTTATATTCATTGATGAGGCGCTGCGAGAGATTGGATAGCCGCTCGGCAAAATCTCCCTCGGCGGAGAAATCAGGAGCGCGGTAAACCGCTTCCAGGTCCGTATAAAGCTGGTTAAGGTTGTGATTGTGCCGGTAGGTATTCTGGTCCTTTTCCAGCAGCTTGTAGGCTACCTCCAACAGGATAAGGTACTCCCAGAACGCCGTAATAAGAGCTGGCTCGGGAAAACTGTACAGCCGGTATAAGTGGAATTTCTGCCTGACTTTGGCTTAAATGCCGGAAACAGGAGAGAGCATGTCGAGACGACCGCGCCGGAATCATAGCCCGGCTTTTAAGGCGAAGGTGGCGCTTGCAGCCATCCGGGGCGAACAGACGCTGGTGGAATTATCCCAGCAATTCGTAAGCGCTAATTTCTGTGCGCCTTCTGTAGCGGAGTGCTGTGAGGCATGAAGCGTCCACCAAAAAATAGGTGGACACCAAATCATGGATGAAGATGCTCCTAAACTGCAGGTACGGCTTGTTGGTCGCGACGGCCGCCGTCGATATGACCCTGCGTCGAGAGATCAGCTTGTCGCGGCGTGCTTAGAACCCGGCGTTTCGGTCTCGCGGCTGGCGCTGGAGCACGGCGTCAATGCGAATCTCGTCCGGAAGTGGATGAAGAAGTCCAGAGCGGAGCGTCAATTGCCTTTGGCCTCGGCGTTCGTTCCGGTTCAGATTGCTCCGGATATGCACTCGGGTTCTGCTGGCGATCTGAAGAAGACCAAGCCATTGAGCCAGTGCCTTCCCGCATCCAAGGTGAGCGCACTCCTGCCGAACGGGGTCAGCCTGACCGTCGAGTGCGCCGGTGTGGAAGTGCTGGAAGCAATCATAGGAGCGCTGGGTCATGTTCAGACTGGGCGGTGATCTCAAGGTTTACCTGCATCGCGAACCGATCGACTTCCGCGCGGGCATCAACAGCCTGGCGGTCCTGGTCCAGGAGACGATGGCGCTGGATCCGTTTGCGCCTGCGGTTTTTGCCTTCTGCAATCGCCGGCGTGACCGAATGAAGCTGCTGTTTTTTGATCGTTCCGGTTTTGTGATGGTCCTGAAGCGGTTGACCGAGGACAGGTTCAGATGGCCCCGTTGCGAGGTGCCGGTGGTCATGCTGACGACAGAACAGCTTCACTGGATCCTCGATGGCATCGATATCGACGCAATGGTGCGCCATCCGGTGCGGCAATATCAGATTGCCGGCTGACGGATGTCGAATTGAGCAGTTGACGCGGCTGGGCGGTTCAGATTCAAGAATCTGATGACTCGCACCGGCGAACCGAGCATTGCAGAACTGATGGCGCAATTGGCAGCCAATGCTGCCGAAATCGCTGCGCTCAAAGCCGAGAAGGAAGCGCTCTCGCAGCGGGTCGTCAAGCTGGAAGAAGAGCTTGCACTGGCAAAACTCCATCGCTTTGCCCCCCGCAGTGAAAAGCACATTGATCGTCTCTTCAACGAGGCCGAAGAGGCTGCGGTCGAGGATGGCAGCGAAGCAGGCGATGTTGTCGAGCTTCCGGACACCGGCCTGCCAGCGGTAGAAGGTCAAACGGGAAAGAAGCGTGGACGCAGACCTCTGCCAGAAGACCTGCCACGCGAGCGCGTCGAATATGACCTCCCCGACGATCAGAAGTCTTGTCCCTGCTGCCAGGGTCAGATGCATCGCATGGGCGAGGCTGTTACCGAGCAGCTCCATATCGAGGTCAAGGCAAAGGTCCTACAGAATGTGCGGTTCAAGTACGCTTGCCGCCATTGCGACCGCACCGGGATCAACACACCCGTCGTGATCGCACCGATGCCGACGCAGCCCCTGCCGGGCAGCATCGCTACCGCCTCGACGTTAGCCTTCGCGCTCGTCCACAAATACGTCGACGGCACACCGCTTTACCGCGTGGCTCAGACATTCGAGCGTGCTGGTGTTCCGATCAGCCGCGGCGCTCTCGCTCACTGGGTCATCGGCTCAAGCGAGAAGCATCTGCACCGCATCTATGATGCGCTGAAACTGCGGTTGCGATCGCAGCCTCTCATTCATGGCGATGAGACGACGGTTCAAGTCCTCAAGGAAAAGGACAAGGAGGCCACCAGCACATCGTACATGTGGGCCTATCGCAGCGGCGAGGACAGTGACCAGCCAATCGTACTGCTCGATTATCAGCCCGGGCGCGGCCAGATCCACCCGCAGACCTTCCTTGGTGACTACCGCGGCATATTGGTGAGCGATGGCTACACAGCCTGGCGCACATTGCATGGCGCAACCCATGTCGGATGCATGGCTCACTCCAGGCGGCGCTTCGTCGAAGCCCTCAAGGCAAGAAAGAATGGCGGCGGCCCGCCGGAGCAAGCGCTCAGGTTCTTCGAGCAGCTCTACCGGATCGAGAGGCAGGCGCGAGAGATAAAGCCCGACGCCGGTGAAACGCAGGCCGCCTGCATTCGCCGCTTCCGGCAACAGCACAGTTTGCCTGTCCTGAACGCCCTCAAGACGTGGCTCGATAACATCGCGCCGAAGGTCGTGCCGGATACCAAGCTCGGCGATGCTGTGTCCTACACCCTGAACCAATGGGATTATCTGACGCGCTACACCAGCGACGGCAGGATGCCGATCGATAACAACATCCTGGAACGCGACATCAGGGTTTTTGCGACCGGAAGAAAATCGTGGCTGTTCAGCGACACTGCTGACGGAGCCAAGGCCAGTGCTGTGATTTACAGTCTGATGCTGACATGCCGCGCCTGTGGCGTCGACCCTCTGATCTGGCTGCGCCACGTACTCACCGAGTTGCCACAGCGCGAAGAGAATGCCGACATCGGCGACCTGCTCCCGTTCAACTTCTCCAAGACCTCCACGACCGAATAGAGCCGGATACCGCGACCGATGCTATCCGCCGTTCGGTGTGGAACAGGCGTCAATACGCATCGAAAATCGCGCTTACAGCAATTCGACGTGCACGCCAATCAGATCAAGCAATGGAAAGACCAGCTCCTTGAGGGGGCGACGGGCGTTTTTGGCGATGAAGCCAAAGCGGAATCTGCGGCCCCGACCGTCGATGTCAAAACGCTGCATGCCAAGATTGGGGAACTGACGTTAGAGAATGATTTTTTATCAAGTGCGCTCGGCAAAGCCGGATTGCTGAGCGGAAAGAAATGATCAACCGCGAGCACAAACTATCGGTCGTTCGCCAGGCGAAGCTTCTCGGCTTCAGTCGTGGCAGCATCTATTATTCGCCACGTCCTGTGTCAGACGGCGATCTGGCCCTGATGCGCCGGATCGACGAACTGCACCTCGACTACCCGTTCGCCGGAAGCCGGATGTTGCAAGGGCTTTTGAAGGCAGAAGGGCTTGTCACAGGGCGGCTTCACGTCGCGACGCTGATGAGGAAGATGGGCATTGAGGCGATTTACCGTCGCCCCAACACGTCTAAACCGGCACCTGGGCACAAGGTCTATCCGTATCTCCTACGCAAGCTGGCGGTCACCAGACATGGGGTAATCGCGGCGCGACCGTCCCAGGCCAGTCTATAAATTACGGATGGCAAGGGTGGTTGCCCCCGATAAGATGGAAATACGGGCTCTCGATTGGTACCGGGCCCAAACACCAAATGGAGGCAACCATGGACCGATATATAGGGCTCGACGTTTCGTTGAAAGATACCGCCATCTCGATCCGAGAAGACGGGAAGCGGATATGGCGCGGGAAGTGCCCTTCGGACCCAAAACTTTTGGCGCAGATGATCCGCAAGCACGCGCCAAACGCCAAGCGCGTCGTATTCGAGACGGGGCCGCTGTCGACGTGGTTCTATCATGCGCTGACGGCCGAAGGGGTTCCGGCAATCTGCATTGAAGCGCGGCACGCGCAAAAGGTCTTGAACGAGACGCTCAACAAGACCGATGCCAATAATGCGGATGGCTTGGCGCAACTGGCCGAAGCCGGCTTCTACAAGGCGGTCCGGGTAAAAGCGTTCGACAGCATGCTGACGCGCACGCTGGTGACGGCCCGCAATCAGCTTTTGAGCATCTCAACCCAGCTCAGCAACCAGATCCGCGGCCTGATGAAGACGTTCGGTCTGATCGTCCCCAAAGGAACAGGTCGGGTGTTTGATAGCAATGTAAGAGAGTTTTTGGATGGGAATGACGGCCTGGCATGGATCATATTGCCTCTGCTTGAGGCGTGGCGCGACATACGCAAGCGCGCGGCCGATCTTGATCGCCAGTTGCTCGTAGCGGCGCGGAAAAGCCAGGCGACGAAGCTGTTGATGACGATCCCGGGGATCGGCGCTGTCACCGCCGTCTCCTATGTCGCCGCGATTGAAGATCCAGACAACTTCCGAACGTCGCGCTCGGTTGGCGCCTGGCTCGGGCTGACAACGCGGCGCTACCAGTCAGGCGAAGTCGATTATGACGGCCACATCTCGCGAAGAGGTGACCACCGTCTGCGGGGACTGCTTTATGAAGCGGCGACTGTGATCCTTACGAGAACCAGTGCCAGGAACGAGAGCAGTCTCAAGAGCTGGGGGCTTAAACTGCGTGAGCGGTTGGGCTTCAAGCGCGCTGCGGTGGCGATCGCCCGTAAGCTTGCGGTCATCATGCACAGCATGCTCAAGACGGGAGAAGTGTTCAACGCATTGGCTGGCGCCACCGCATAAGCGAAGTGCCAGCCTTCTAACTCAGCGCGTCAAACCCGATTTGAGGCACTGAGCGTCCCTGCTGCGGACGTGGATTGGATCATTCCGTTGAGTTGGGCTGCAGCTCGTTCGAGACTGCGCACCAGACATAGGAAGGTCCACCCTGCGAAGACCCATTGTGCGGCGACATTTGTCGACCGCGGAGACAACCCTGCTCCCGGCGCTGGACAGCTCTGAAGAAAATATGGCCGCTGAGGCCCCGATCCAAACAGTAGCCCATTTACGCCGCGTTGCCTGTCGCGCAACACGGCAAAGACGCCGAATACCAAAAATACCTTGACGAACGGAATGCGATTAGACAACCCAATCAAGTCTGGGCAATGGACATCAGCTACATCCCTATGGCGCGGGGCTTTGTCTATCTCTGCGCTGTCGTCGATTGGTTCAGTCGCCGAGTGCTTTCATGGCGGCTGTCGATCACGATGGAGACGGCCTTTTGCATCGAGGCGGTCGAGGAAGCGCTGTCGCGATACGGCAAGCCTGACATATTCAACACCGATCAGGGATCGCAGTTCACCTCCATCGACTTCATCACGGTGCTGAAGACGGCCGGGATTGAAATCTCGATGGATGGAAAGGGAGCCTGGCGGGACAACGTCTTCGTCGAGCGGCTCTGGCGCTCGATCAAATACGAGGAGGTCTATCTACATGCCTACAAAACCGTGCCCGAGGCCCGCACTGGGATCGGCCGGTATCTGACCTTTTACAATACCCGACGCCCACATTCATCCCTTGACCGGCAAACACCGGATCAGGCTTACTTCAACGCGCTGACACCGATGATGGTGGCAGCATAATCGAGGCGGAAATCCACTTAACGAAACGCCACGGACTGTTCAGACAAACCGAGCCAGCTCTATTAGGTGCTCGCGGGCACTATTGTCTACAACGACTCATGGTGGTTCGTCCGTCAAGCCGCAACTCCGGTATTTCGCGTCCAGTTCACCGAAATGGCTCAATTAAGTCGGTCATAAACAGGTGGCGCAATTAGATTGGTACTTTTCTTTTTGAGCTAGGCCATTAACCTAGGCGCTATGAAGTATACCCAATTGAGCTAGGCAAGAAGGCATGACGGTACGCATCGCGAGGATTTATCTGCGCGTCAGTTCCCAGGAACAAGATCTTCAGCGACAGGAGTCGATCATCGACGACGCCAGGACGGCCGGGTATTACATCGCCGGCGTCTATCGCGAAAAAGCCTCTGGTGCTCGGGCCGATCGGCCGGAGCTGTTGCGGCTGATCGCGGACCTTCAGCCGGGCGAAGTCGTGATCGCGGAAAAGATCGATCGCATTAGCCGTCTGCCATTGCCGGAAGCCGAAAAGCTCGTTGCAACGATCCGCGGAAAAGGCGCACGGCTTGCCGTGCCCGGCATTGTCGATCTGAGCGAGATCGCGGCCGACGCCGAAGGCGTAACAAAGATCGTGCTCGAGTCAGTGCAGGAGATGTTGCTGAAGCTTGCCCTGCAGATCGCTCGAGACGATTTCGAGGATCGGCGTGAGCGTCAGCGGCAGGGTGTCGATCAAGCCAAGGCCAATGGCAAATACGCCGGCCGACAGGCCGACGCGGCCACGCACGAAAGGATCATCGCCCTTAGAACTGGCGGAAATAGCATCGCTCGGACTGCCAAGCTGGCGGGATGCAGCGAAAGCCAGGTCAAACGTGTATGGGCCGAGCATCGTCGCAGCGTAACCATAAATGGGATCGGTTCCGAGAGAGCCAAAGAAGAGGCTTAAGAACGGCTGTTCGCGACCCCAAGCATTCATTCACATTTGCCTGCGCTACGACGCGCATTGACCCAAAGACGACAACCAAAATACCCGGCGGGACACGGGTGTTCGCGTGACGGTGACAGTGCCGCCTAGTGCTACGGAAAGAGACGGCGGCCAAAGAAGGTCGCCGTCCTTTTTCGGCTCACGGGCGACCGTTCTTGTTCCGGGTCGCATCGACCAGCTTGTAGGTCTGGCCGGATTTCGGCGTCGGCGGCATCGGCTCGCCGCGCGTGACGGTGCGCTCTTTGCCGGTGTCTCCACCACGGGTCCCGAGAATCCCGTATTGTCCAGAACGAGGGGCAGTCTGCCCCGGCTTGAAAGTTTTAGTCATGATTGCCTTTCCGGAGCGCGCCTGATGCGAAGCCCACGTCCAAGGGGTCGGTTCCGGTAGAGGGCGAAATGACACTCTAAGGAAGCATGGTCGCATAAGAATGGAGCAACAGCCTTATTTCGGACGCTCTGCCATAACCAGCAGCAGGAAAGCCCCGAGATCGCGCCACCTGCTGAATCGTGGCACTATCTTACAAGCGTCCTCCGTGGGTTGAGGCTCTCCGATGCGCGTTAAGCGAAAGCCGGCAAACGCCACTGCGTTGAGATAGTCTCCGATTGTTCTTGGAAAGCGAGGAACGGAGAATGGCACGATATTCTCATCTTTGGGGCGATTTCCGAACTTCCAGTTCTCTGTAAAAACTTCTTTGCTGAAATAGCGAGCAACACACAGACCGGTCGTCTTACCATGCTCATCTTTCTGCCATTGCAAGCCGGGCGTAATGAAACACGGGTGCAGGACGCTGAACGCGATGAACCCGCCCGGACGGACCAGGCGGTAGGCTTCATTCATAGCGCCTTGAAAATCAGGGCCGTCCATTAACGCCATAGTTGAGACGACTGCATCAAAGGAAGAGGCAGGCAGTCCGGTTTCTGAACTATACGACCCAACTTTATACTTTACGCCGACTGGGTCTGCGATCTCCGCCTGCCGGGCATGCTCGATTAAGCCCTGCGAAATATCGATGCCCGTCACCTTAGCGCCCATTTTCGCGAAGTGTCGGGTATTGGTGCCTTCACCGCATCCAAAATCGATAACGTCCAGGCCAGTAATATCTGGCAGAAATTCCACGAAAGCCGGAAACGTGAACAAGTCGCGATACACGTCGTAGCCGTTGCGCACGTCATCGGTCCATTGGTCGGCGTTTTGGTTCCAGCGAGCGGCGACTTCATGGTGTGCTTTGTCGGTCATTCCATTCTCCAGACTATGCTTCCTCAGGTGTTTTAACGTCGATGCGGTTGCGCTGAACAACGTCAGCGACGGTATTTTTGCTGATGCTGAGATCGCGCGCGATCCAGCGATAGCTACGGCCTTCAGCAATCAAAGCCATTACCTTCGGCGCAAGCCGATCTGACTTGGGACGCTCTCCGGTCTGACGACCGAGCACTTTACCTCGCGCCTTAGCAGCGGCGAGCCCGGACTTAACCCGCTCACTGATGAGGTCACGCTCGAACTCGGCAATGCCCGAGAGCAATGTCGCCAGCATGCGGCCATGTGGCGAGGACAGATCAAACGCCATTCCGTTCATGGCGATCACCGACACCTTCCACCCCTCCAACTCGCGCAACGTGTTAAGCAGGTCGACCGTGGAGCGGCCCCAGCGCGAAAGTTCGGTAACAAGCACCGCGTCGATCTTCCGAGCTTGCGCCAGCGCCATGACTTTGCGTCGTTCGGCACGGTCGAGCTTTGCGCCTGAGCCTGTCTCCTTGAAAACCGCTGCCACGTCGTAGCCGGCACGATCTGCGAATGTAGCCAAGTCACGCTCCTGTCGTTCGCATGACTGATCGGCAGTCGAAACACGGCAATAAATTGCGGCGCGCTGTCCCAATTGAACCCTCGTGGATTTTAGTGTCGGAAGGCCTTGATTTGTATGGACTCATTGTTGTCCAAAACAGACTATACTTCAATAGGGACAATTGCGGCATGCCAAGGCGACATATTCTCACCGAGCGACAGCGCTCGGCACTCTTCGATCTGCCAATCGATGAATTGTCGCTGCTTCGGCACTACACACTGAGCGACGACGATCTTGGACACATCCAGGAACGCCGCAGGCCGGAGAACAGGCTTGGGTTCGCCCTGCAGCTTTGCGCGTTGCGATATCCAGGGCGCGCGCTGGCTCCGGGCGAGGTGATCCCGCCTGATGTCCTGTCGTTCATCGGGGCTCAGCTCGGCGTCCCAGCCGATGCGCTTCTTACCTATGCTGCCCGGCGGCAGACCCGCCAGGAGCATATGGAGGGGTTGCGCGAGATCTATGGCTATAAGACCTTCGCGGGTCGTGGTGCCCGTGATCTGCGGGACTGGCTTTTCCATCAGGCTGAAGACGCCCGCTCGAACGAAGATCTTGCTCAGCGCCTGGTCGCACGTTGTCGTGAAACTCTGACGATCTTGCCAGCGGTATCGACGATCGAGCGACTATGTGCGGACGCGCTGGTCGCCGCCGAGCGGCGGATCGAGACGCGGATCGCGGAAAAGCTCGACAATAACGCACGCGAACGGCTTGATGGGTTGCTGACTGAAGTGCTCGATGCCAATGTCAGCCGGTTCATCTGGCTTCGCCAGTTCGAGGTCGGCAACAATTCCGCAGCGGCGAACCGACTGCTCGACAGGCTGGAGTTGCTGCGTGGCCTGACTCTTGATCCGCAGCTTCTCGCCGGTATCCCGCCGCACCGTGTCGCACGCCTGCGTCGGCAGGGCGAGCGCTATTTTACCGATGGCTTGCGGGACATCAGCTCTGATCGGCGCTGGGCGATCCTTGCCGTCTGCGCCGTGGAATGGGAGGCGGCGATCGCCGATACGGTGGTCGAGACCCATGACCGGATCGTCGGAAAGACCTGGCGCGAGGCGAAACGGCTGCATGAAGAACGGATTGCCGATTCCAAGGCAACCGTCACCGATACGCTACACGCCTTCACCACACTCGGAACTTCCCTGCTCGAAGCCCGCAATGATGGTGTGCCGCTGGAAATGGCGGTCGCCAAATCGGCGGAATGGGGTCGGCTCGAACAACTGGTCGCGGCCGGTGCCCAGCTCAGCAATACGCTGGCGGACGATCCATTGGCTCATGTGGGACAAGGATATCATCGCTTCCGCCGCTACGCGCCGCGCATGTTGCGGTGCCTGAAGTTCAAGGCAGCATCGGTAGCCCAGCCCTTGATTACGGCGGCAAAAGCCATCGGCGAAATGCAAGCGTCACCATCGGCGACCGACAGCTTCTTGCGGCCAAATTCGAAATGGCACCGCCATTTGAGAGCACAAGACCAGGGCGACAATCGCCTTCGGGAGGTGGCGGTCCTGTTTCACCTGCGGGATGCCTTCCGATCCGGTGACATCTGGCTCGACCATTCGCGCCGCTATGGCGATCTCAAACAGGTGTTGGTGCCGATGATTGCGGCACAAGCTAATACAAGACTAGCAGTGCCCCTCGATCCGCAAGTATGGCTGACTGATCGAAAGGCTCGGCTCGCCGATGGCCTGAAGAGACTTGCACGAGCAGCGCGCGACGGAACCATCCCTCGTGGCAGTATCGAGGATGGAACGCTGCGGATCGACCGGCTGACGGCTGACGTTCCGGACAGTGCCGAGGAATTGATACTCGATCTCTATCACCGGATGCCGCCAGTTCGGATCACCGACATCTTGTTGGAGGTCGATGCTGCGCTCGGGTTCACCGAAGCCTTCACTCATCTGAGAACCGGGGTTCCATGCGGTGACCAGGTCGGCCTGCTCAATGTGCTGCTCGCAGAAGGGCTGAATCTGGGACTGCGGAAGATGGCGGAGGCCACGAATACGCATGATTACTGGCAGCTATCGCGCCTTGCCCGGTGGCACGTCGAAAGCGACGCAATGGACCAGGCGCTGGCGATCGTGGTGGCTGCGCAGGCAAAACTGCCAATGTCCCGGTTCTGGGGCTTGGGAACGACCGCATCGAGCGATGGCCAGTTCTTCCCTTCGGCCCGGCAGGGCGAGGCGATGAACATGGTCAACGCCAAGTATGGAAACGAACCCGGCCTCAAGGCTTACACTCACGTCAACGATCAGTTCGCGCCGTTCGCATCACAAACCATTCCGGCGACAGTCAGCGAGGCCCCATACATCCTTGACGGCCTGCTGATGAATGAGGCTGGTCGTCAGGTTGGAGAGCAATATGCCGATACGGCCGGCTTTACCGATCACTTGTTCGGGACCAGCAGCATGCTCGGATACCGCCTTGTCCTGCGCATCCGCGATTTGCCTTCGAAGCGCCTTTACGTGTTCAATCCCGCAGGGACACCCAAGGATTTGCGCAAACTGGTCGGCGGCAAGATCCGCGAGGAATTGATCATCGCGAACTGGCCCGACCTGTTCCGCTGCGCCGCGACCATGGCTTCCGGCAAGATCAAGCCGAGCCAGTTGCTCCGCAAGCTTGCCTCCTATCCACGCCAGAACGATCTGGCGGTTGCGCTGCGAGAGGTTGGCCGCGTGGAGCGGACACTCTTTATTATAGAGTGGATCCTCGACACGGACATGCAGCGGCGTGCCCAGATCGGCCTCAACAAGGGTGAAGCCCACCATGCTCTCAAGAATGCGCTGCGCATCGGTCGCCAGGGTGAAATCCGTGACCGAACCACCGAGGGCCAACATTACCGGATCGCCGGACTCAACCTGCTCACCGCAATCATCATCTACTGGAACACCCTCCATCTCGGCCATGCAATCGCAGAGCGCCGGAATGAAGGACTTGATGTGCCGCCCGAACTTCTGGCGCATATCTCTCCACTGGGTTGGGCACACATATTACTGACCGGCGAATATCTCTGGCCTAACGGAGAAACGGCTTAGAGTGTCATTCCGCCCCCAGCCGGAACCGACCCCATTGTCGGAAGCGTCACTGCCAGCGCGGCGAGCACATTTCTAAAGCGCATTCGATGTTCCTTTCATTATCGCTGTTATTTGGCATCTCGGCGGCCGTGGCTGAGAAGACGCAGTGCGTTGGCCGTGACCAGCACTGTCGCGCCGGTATCGGCGAGGATCGCCATCCAGAGGGTGGTGACACCAAAGAGTGTCGTACCGAGGAAGATGGCCTTGAGGCCGAGTGCCAACCCGATATTCTGCCAGATGTTGCCGAGTGTTGCCTTCGACAGAGCGATCAAGTCTGCAACACCCATGACACGGTCGCGAAGCAGGGCAGCATCAGCAGTCTCGAGGGCCACATCGGTTCCGCCGCCCATCGCCACTCCGATGGATGCCGTCGCGAGCGCCGGCGCATCGTTGATGCCATCGCCAATCATCGCGACCGGCCCCTGTTCCTTCAGGCGGGCGATCTCGGCAAGCTTGGCATCCGGTAGCAGCTCGGCCTTGATATCGATGCCAAGCGTCGAACCGATCGCATTGGCGGTGCGCTGGTTGTCGCCAGTCAGCATGACGGTCGCAACGCCCATCTCCCTCAATCGCCTGAGCGCTGGGGCCGCATCATCTCGTGGCTCGTCGCGCAACGCGATCAATCCCTCGATCACTTTGCCCGTCATCAGCACGACGACGGTCTTGCCTTCCGCCTCCATGGCGGCAATCCTGTCGGAGACATTTTCCTCGATCGACGTTTGCTCTGCCGCGTAGCGCGGCGATCCGACAGAGACGAAACCGTTCTTCAATCGGGCAGTGACAGCCTTTCCTGGTGTCGCCTTGGCGCCGCCAAAACTTGCCGGTACGGTAAGATCGCGGGCGATCGCTGCCTCACCAATCGCAACGCCGAGCGGATGACTGGTATTGCGTTCGACAGCTGCTGCGCGCGCCAGCACGTCGTTCTCCGTCCCGACAAGCGGAATGACATCCGTGACCTGAGGGCGGCCGCGAGTCAGGGTCCCAGTCTTGTCGAATGCGATCGTCTTGACCTTTCCGAGCGTCTCAAGCGCTGCTCCCCCCTTGATCAGCAAACCTCGGCGCGCGCCGGCCGCCAGCCCGGAGGCGATGGCGGCCGGTGTCGAGATCACGAGGGCGCAAGGGCAGGCAATCAGGAGCGTCGAGAGGCCACGATAGATCCAGGTCGTCCAATCACCACCAAAGAACACCGGCGGCACCACGATGACCAGCGCCGCGACAACCATGGCCGCGGGTGTATACCATGCACTGAAGCGGTCGATCAGACGCGCCATCGGGGCTTTCGACGCCTGCGCCTCCTCGACCATGTGGATGATCCTCGAGATGGTATTGTCCGCCGCGACATGGCTGATCGCCACACGCAGCTCGCCGTTGGTGTTGATGCTGCCGGCATAGACATTGGCGCCGACGTCTTTTGCGACCGGAACTGATTCTCCGGTCACCGGAGCTTCGTTGACTTCGAAGAAACCCTGGATGACCTTACCGTCGGAGGGAACTCGGTCTCCTGGCCGAACCACCACCACATTGTCGATCATCAGTTCTTCGACCGCGACCTTCTCGACGACGCCATCGCGTTCTCGCAGAGCGCTTCTGGGGACCAGATCGATCAGCGCCTTGATCCCGGCTCGCGCCCGACCGGCCGCGATCGTTTCCAGAAGCTCGCCGACCGCGAACAGGAGAATGACGACTGCGGATTCTTCGGCTGCCCCGATCAAAAGTGCTCCGATCGCCGCGACGGACATCAGGGTTTCGATGCTGAACGGCGTCCCGGAGGTAGCGCCCGCAATCGCGCGGCGCGCGAAGGGCACGATGGCGATGAGGGCGGCAATCGAATAGGCAGCTTGGCCCCAATCCGGGATCAAATGGGCGATTATCCAGGCGACTGCGAACATCAGGCCGGTGAAGATCACCAGGCGGCCCTTCTTGCCCTTCCACCAGGCCTGATCGCTATATTCCGGCAGCTTTCTGGTGGCTCCGGCATCCGGGTTCGCTACAAAGGGGGTAAACCCCAGCGCCTTGATTTTTTCCTCGACGGTTCGGGGCGACGTCCTGTCTTCGTCCAGCATGATCGCCATGCTTTCCTGGCTGTAGCTGACATTGATGTCGCTGACACCCGGCAGACGCTTCATGGCGTTCTCGATCTTGATCGCGCAGGCGGCGCAATCCATGCCTTCGATCTTCATTTTCAGGGCGCTGGAAGCAGCCATGACGTCACCTCGACAATTTCGAACTGACGCACTACATGGACCCTGTAGCAACTATAGGGTCAAGCCATGTCCACCAATATTCTCACGATCGGCTATCTCGCCAAAAAGACCGGTACAAAGGTGGAGACGATCCGCTTCTACGAGAAGAACGGCTTGCTCCCCGAACCGGGGCGGACCGACGGGAACTACCGGGCCTACGATCATGCCCACCTCAACCGTCTGAGCTTCATCCGACGCGCCCGAGACCTCGGGTTTTCGCTGGAACAAGTGCGCGGACTCTTGAAGCTCAGTGACGATCGTGAACAATCGTGCGCGGCGGTGGATGAAATCGCAAACGAGCATCGCGCCGAGGTCGAACGAAAGATACACGATCTGCAGGCGCTGAAGGCCGAGTTGGACAACATCATCGACCAGTGTGGCTGCGGGACGGTCGCCGACTGCAGGATCATCGAATCCCTGTCGCCGAAGTATTAGCAGAGCAAGCGGCTGGACGCTGCGGGAGCGAGGAAATCTCCTGGCCGGAAGAATACGAAGAGCATCGCGCGGAGCTCGATGCCTGTCCGGCGCGGTTCACGACCATCACCCGCTCACGGCTTGAAGACGGCAAAAATGTCAGCGCCGCCGACTATATCTGGGCGCTCAAGCAGCAAGCCGCGCTCACGGCGGAAGTGAAAGAAATGCGGGAGGTCGACATCCTGGTCCTGCTGACCACGAAGAAACCTGCGCAGGTTCTCGGCTACGAGCATACCGAGCTTGGCAACATCGCGGCTCCTCCGATGCCACCTGCACGGTCGTTGCCATCGAGACCTGGATCAGGTTCGGAAAGCTCGCCAAGGGTCCCCTCTTCAGCCGCGTCACCGGAAAGGGTAAGGATGTCGGCCCGGACCGCCTCAACGACAAGCAGGTTGCCCGCCTCGTCATGACGGCGGCGCTTGCGCACGAAGCTTTCGGACCTGCTTGCGGCCTATGTACGGATCATGGAAGGTCCTCGTCGACCGCGACCTCGAAACAAGCGTTCAGCGCAAGGCGAAGGCCAGACATGCTGAAGGTGGGCCTTGACCTTACCCTCGCTGGAAGGCCTAACGTCACAGACCGATGGAGACTGCCGGCAATGCGCGCTCGCCCCGATACACTCGAAGAGAACATCCTCGCTCTGTTCAACCGGGCCTGTCGGCAGGGCCGCTGGGACGTTGCCGAGCATTTGCTGTGTGCGCTGGAAGCGGCGGGCGACGAGGGTGATGGTTGCGAGCTGCCTTGCGTTCGCAGCCCGCTTGCCGATGCGTACCTGTCGATCGCAAGCCGTCACTCTAAACAGTGACGGCTTGTCGAGAGCGTTCCTATCAGCAGCACTCACCCTGCCGTCGGATCTGCGGACGCCTCGACCGGGTGCGATCGGAATTTCGGATTGTCGGTCAGATCCGGTATCATCGAAACAATCCTTCAACTTTCTCCCAAAGGCTCGGCTCCGGATGTGCGTGCGGCTTCTGTGTCCGGTTGGTCAGCGCGTTGACGAACGTCACCAGGTTGACCGGTTCGAACTTCAGGCCATGGAACCGTGCCCGCAACTGACCATCCTGGTCGATCACGTGGGTGACGATGCCATGCATCTGCATGCCGCCGTCCTCCGCAACGAACTTCAGACCGTATGCCTCGGCGATCCTGCGGGTGTTGTCCTCTGGCTGGTCGGACGCGGCGGTGAGGAGGATCCAGTTGACCGGGTCGACCCCATGGGCCGAGCCATACTCGCGGAGCACCTGCGGAGTGTCGCGCTTCGGATCCGTCGTGATGGTGACGAACGTGACCATCGTTTTCATCGGCGTCTGGTTCACCATCGCCTGGATCTGGGCGATGCGCTCCGTGTGCAGCGGGCAGACGTCCGGGCAGCTCGTATAGATGAAGTTGAGCACCACGATCTTGCCGCGGAGATCGGCGAGGCCGACGGCCCGGCCGTCCGAATCCTGCAGCGCGAAGGCGGGCGCCGGGCTGTCGGCCGGCTGGAAATATTTCTCGTTGTCGCGCAAGTTCTGGTCGACGTCGTCCAGCGAGTGCGCGAGCACGGGAGTAATCAGCGTTGTCATCAGCGCAATCGCCAGCAAGACGGAGCGTAGGAAGGTCATGCCGCCCCGCTGCGCAGCGCCTGCAGAAGAGGAAAATGAAACGGCAGTCCAAGTCGAAGTGGTCATGAGCTAATCCTTCTGCGGCTTGAGGACGAGTCCGTCCTCTCTGAGGGCGATGACCGATCGGAGGAACGCAGTCATGTCCGGCGCGTCCCATTCGGCCGGTCCGACGAGCCTTCCAAGCTCCCGCCCCTGCGGGTCGACGAGCAGCGTCGTCGGCAGGCCGAAGGAAGCAAGTGCAAACCCGGCCTGGCTCGTCGCATCCACGTGGATGGCGAGCTGCTGGATGCCGGTTTCGGCATAGAATTTCTTCACCGCCTCCGGTCCGCCGCGATCGATCGAGAGCGCCACTACCTCGAAATCCTTGCCGCCGAGCATGGCCTGAACTCGGTCGAGCGTTGGCATCTCCTGCCGACAGGGCAGGCACCATGTCGCCCAGATATTGAGGAGGACGACCTTGCCGCGGAACATGTCCAACGTCTGTGGCGTGCCGGCGTCGTCGGTGAATTGAAGCGCAGGCACCGGCTCTGGCGCGTCGCGGAACACGAAGTTCTTCGGCGGTCCGGCGGCGGCCGGGGACGCCAGGGCGGCTATGAAGATCGCTTTCAGGAGGAACCGTCTCATGACGCTTCTCCAGTAACGATGGGATCGTTCGTGGACATGTTCCGATGTCCTCGATCACTCCGTCGCGTAGACGGCCGGAGGTTTGCCGTCCTTCGTGACGGAGTAGATTGTGAACGTCCCTGTCTTCGTGCCGACCATGCCGGGCGAGCCCATCGGCATTCCCGGCAATGTGATGCCGGCAATCGCGGGCTTTTCCGACAGGAGCTTGCGGACGACTTTGACCGGCACATGCCCGTCGATCACATAGCCGTCGATGAACATGGTGTGGCAGCCCTCCAGATCTTCGGGCACGCCGGCCTTGCGGCTGATCTCGGCGAGGTCGTTGGTCGCCTTGACGTCGACTTCGAAGCCGTTCTCACGCAGATAGGCGGCGTAGCCTTCGCAGCAACTGCATTGCGGGTTCTTGTAGAGCATTGCGCGACCAGGGCTGTCCGCGATCGCGGGAAGCGGCAGGAGCAGGGCGGCGGTGCCTGCGAGGAGAAAAGTTCGTCTTTGCATCAGAGTTTCCTTTCATCAGGTTTGAGTTCAGGTGACGCGGAGCACGGTCATCATGCCGGTCATCTGGTGGTCCATGACGTGGCAGTGCAGCATCCAGTCGCCGGGGTTGTCGGCGACGAAGGCGGCTTCGACGACGTCCTTCGGCGCCATCAGCACGGTATCCTGCCATTGGCGGTGCGGGACCGGGGCACCATTGCGGCTCAACACCCGCATGCTGTGGCCGTGCAGGTGCATCGGATGCCACCAGGCGGTCTGGTTGCGCAGGATCAGTACGACGCTGCGTCCGCGCTGGAACGTGAGGGCGGGCTCCATGCCGGCATGGCCGTCGCCGGTCATCGACATGCCGTTGATCGCCCAGGCCGGACCACCGCCCATGCCCATCATTCCTTTCATCATTTCGCCACCCATCATTCCACCCATTCCAGCCATCAGGCCTCCGCCCATCATGCCGCCCTGGAGCGTCAGGTCATGACGCTCGGCCGTTCCAAGGTCGGGCTCCGGCAAGGGGTTGCGTGGAAGGCCAAGCGGCGCGTCGAGGGGACGATCGCGAATGGGCGGCTTCGGGTCGTAGGCCAGTTGCGTCAGTCGATAGGATAGGCCGCCGTAGAAGTCGTCGACGACTTCGTAGCGCCGTCCTGGTTCCCCCTGCATGTCGAGAACGACGTCGACGCGCATGGCAGGCCCGAGCAGAATGCGGCCGGCCTCCTCATGCGGATCGCAAGGCTGGCCGTCGATCGCGATGACCACCGGCTCGTGGCCTTCGAAGCGAAGCGCCATGATCCGGGCGAGCGAACCGTTGATGAGGCGGAGGCGAACACGCTCGCCGGTGCGGACCCGTTCCGTCTCCGAGGCTTGGCCGTTCAGGGTGACGGCGTTGCCGACGCGGCCGGACATCGCAGCCTCCATCCGGTTGCCGAAACCGGAGGCGATCTCGCCTGTGTCCTTAAGCCGCCAGTCGGCGAGGAGCCAGAGCAGATCGCGATCGACGGCGACGGGGTCGCGCTCCTCGACGATCACGGCTCCGGCGAGGCCGCGGCCGAGCTGCTCGAGGCTGTTGGCGTGCGGGTGGTACCAGAACGTCCCGGCGTCCGGTGGCGTGAATTCGTAGACGAAGCTATCGCCGGACCTGATTGGCGGCTGTGTCAGGCCGGGCACGCCGTCCATGGCGTTGGGCAGGCGGATGCCGTGCCAATGGACGGTGGTGTCCTGGGCGAGCCGGTTTTCGACGACGAGCCGAGCGGGTTCGCCTTGCCGCAGGCGCACGGGCGGTCCGGGCACGGTTCCGTCATAGGCCCAGACGTCGGTCTCCGGACGATCCCGGCCGGCGAGACGCGCGCGGGCCGGCGCGGCGATGATCCGGTACTCGTTCGAGCCTGCCGCACGCAGCAGCGATGACGGCAGCCCAGCGGCTAACAGGAAGCTTGAGCTCGCCTGGAGAAAACCCCGACGCGACATGCGGCCATGGAATGCGGTATTCACAGTCGATCCTTCCAATCACCGTTGATGGAGGAACGTGCTGCCTTCGTGGTCGTGGATACACACGTGCCACGACACGGCGCATACGCGTTCGCTTGCCCGGCTCGGTCGCGTCAGACGACCGCCGGGACGTCAGCCGATGTCGGTGGTTCGGGGAGGATGGAGATCGGGTGGTGCTCTCGTGCCACGGAGGAGCGAGCTACTTATGGGGAACGAGGCGAGTTGTTCGACGACCGGCACGGATACTCCCTCGGGAAGCACGGCAAGGACGGGCGTCGTGCAAACGACGCCGCACGCCATCGCCTTCATGCCATCGTCACCGCCGTCCGGGCAGTCCGGGCAGCCGTCCTGCATGGAACCGGTCATCCCGGAGGCCATCGCCATCTTCATCGACATGCCCGTGGTCTGGGCGACGGACAGGCTCATCCCCACGGCGACGAAAACCGCGAGGAACAAGGCGACAAGCTTGCGAGCCGACAAGCGTTTCATGGCAGTAGAGAAGATGACGCTAAAATACGACGAACACAAGCCGCGACTGCGTCCGACCGCATCCCGACGCCCGCGTCTCGGAACGACTGTCCGCGACGCGGGCGAAGACTTCAGCGGTAGAACAGATACTTGATCAGCGCCGCGATCACGAGGACGACCACGACCAGTCCAAGGAAACCTGCGAGTCCCATGCCCCACATCATGCCGCCGCCCATCATGTCGTTCATCATTGCATCCTCCTTTCATTCCGCCGCCTCGAGCTTGTCGTCGCTCTCCTCCACGGACGCATCGGACAGGGATGCCGACGGCAGCCGCCAGCCTTTGACCATGCCGTAGACTGCCGGGATGACGACCAGCGTCAGCAGCGTCGACGACACCATGCCGCCGATCATCGGCACGGCGATGCGTTGCATGATCTCCGATCCCGTCCCGGTCCTCCAGAGGATCGGCACAAGGCCGGCCATGATGGCGACGACCGTCATCATCTTCGGCCGAACGCGCTCGACCGCGCCGACCATGATCGCCCTGTTGAGGTCCAGCTTCGAGAAGGCTCGACCTTCCTTTTCGCAGGCTTCGCGCTGCTCCTTCATCGCGTGGTCGAGATAGATAAGCATGATCACCCCCGTCTCGGCCGCGACGCCCGCCAGCGCGATGAAGCCGACGGCGACCGCGACCGATGCGTTGAAGCCCATCCACCACATCAGCCAGATACCGCCGACCAGCGCGAACGGCAATGACAGCATGACGATCAGGGTTTCCGTCAGCCTCTTGAAGTTCAGGTAGAGCAGCAGGAAGATCAGCGCCAGCGTCAGCGGGACGACGACGGCGAGCCGCGCCTTGGCCCGCTCGAGATATTCGAACTGGCCGCTCCAGGCGACGGAATAGCCGGGCGGCATTGTCACCTTCTTGGCGACGGCCTGCTGGGCTTCCGCCACATAGCCGCCGAGATCGCGGTTGGCGATGTCGACGAAGATGTAGACGACGAGCTGGCCGTTCTCGGTGCGGATCGTGGTCGCACCGCGGGTCAGCTTGACATCCGCGACTTCGCCGAGAGGCACCGTGCCGCCACCGGGCAGGGAGACCTGCACGTCCCTGGCGATAGCCTGCGGATCGCTTCGCGACGCCCGCGGATATCGGATCGCCACGCCGTAACGCTCCCGGCCTTCAACCGTCTGCGTCACCACCTCGGAGCCGAGCGCCATGCCGACGACGTCCTGGATGTCGTTGATCGTCAGGCCGTAACGCCCGAGCGCGACGCGGTCGGGAATGATGTCCAAGTAGTAGCCGCCGATCACCCGTTCCGCATAGGCGCTCGACGTTCCGGGCACCGTCTTCAGCACCGTCTCGATCTGCCGGGCGATCTTTTCCATCTCGCCGAGATCGGTGCCATAGACCTTGACGCCGACGGGCGTTCTGATCCCGGTAGACAGCATGTCGATGCGGGCGCGGATCGGCATCGTCCAGGCATTGGCGACGCCCGGAAACTGCATGGCGGCGTCCATCTCCTGCTTAAGGCTGTCGGTGGTCACCCCCGGCCGCCACTCGGATTTCGGCTTCAGGGTGATGATCGTCTCGAACATCTCCGTCGGAGCAGGATCCGTCGCGCCATCGAGAAGGTCTTGGTGAAGGCGAGCGGGCCGAACAGGCGGCCTTCCTGCGATTCCAGCGTGAAGATCGGCAGGAACGACACGGTGATGATCAGCAGGCTGAAGAACAGCGCCGGGCCTACTTCGCTGGCCGCCTCGACAAGGATTTCCACCCGTGGCTTGTCGGGCGGCGCTCGTTCCAGATGCTTGTGGGCGTTCTCGATCATAACGATCGCCGCATCGATCATCGCCCCGATGGCGATGGCGATGCCGCCGAGGCTCATGATGTTTGCGCCAATGCCGAGCAGCTTCATGGCGATGAAAGCCATTAGGATGCCGACGGGAAGCATGATGATGGCCACGAGCGCACTGCGGACATGCAGCAGGAAGGCGATGGTCACCAGAGCGACGACGATCGATTCCTCGACCAGCGTGCCTTTCAGGGTTTCGATCGCTGCCTCGATCAGTGTCGAGCGGTCGTAGACCGGGACGATCTCGGTGCCGGCCGGGAGGCTGCTCTTGATGGAATCGAGGCTCTTCTTGGCATTGTCGATGACCGTCAGCGCATTGGCACCGAACCGTTGCAGCACGATGCCGCTGGCGACCTCGCCTTCGCCGTTCAGTTCGGTGATGCCACGCCGTTCGTCCGGAACCAGCTCAACCCTTGCGACGTCGCTCAGTCTGAGCGGTACGCCGTTCTGGCTTTTCAGGACGATGTTCTCGATGTCTGGGATGCCTTTGAGATAGCCGCGCCCACGCACCATGAACTCGAATTCGGACAGTTCGACGGTGCGGCCGCCGACATCCGTGTTGCTGGCGCGCACGGCATTGGCGACGTCGTTGAGCGTGACGCCCTGTGCCTTCAGCCGGCCCGGATCGACGACGATGGAATATTGCTTGACGAAACCGCCGACGCTGGCGACCTCCGAGACGCCCTCGGACTTGGAGACGGCGAAGCGCACCACCCAGTCCTGCAGCGATCGCAGTTCGGCGAGCGACAATTGCTTGGCGACCACGGCATACTGATAGACCCAGCCGACACCTGTGGCATCCGGACCGAGCGTCGGCGTGACGCCCTGCGGCAGACGGCCCTGCGCGGCGTTCAGATATTCGAGAACGCGGCTTCGCGCCCAGTAGGGATCGGTGCCGTCGTCGAAGATCACATAGACGAATGAGACGCCGAAGAAGGAAAAGCCCCGCACGACCTTCGACTTCGGAACCGTGAGCATCGATGTCGTCAGCGGATAGGTCACCTGGTCTTCGACGACCTGCGGGGCCTGGCCGGGATACTCGGTATAGACGATGACCTGGATGTCGGAGAGATCGGGAATGGCGTCCAGCGGTAGAGAGCGCAACGCATAGATCCCGCCGGCGACGGCAAGCGCCGTGCCGACGAAGATCAGCACGAGACTATGGGCGGACCATGAGATGAGGCGGGAGATCATGGCTTCGCCTCCTCTGGCGTCATGGCGTTCAGCGCGGAATTGAGGTTGCTTTCGGCATCGAGCAGGAAATTGGCGGCCACGACCACCTTGTCGCCGGCGGCGATGCCCTTGGTGATCTCGGTCTGGTCCTCGCCCCGGACACCGAGCGTGACGTCCTTCGGCTCGAACTGACCGTCGCCTTTGTCGATGAACACGACCCGGCGATCGCCCGTATCGATGACGGCGCTGTTGGGGACGGCGACGACGGGGTTCGGTGCTCCGGCCTCGATCCCGACGTCGGCATACATATTGGAGAGCAGCACACCGTCCGGATTGGGAAGTTCGATGCGGACTTTCGTCGTCCGCGTCTGCATATCGACTTCAGGATAGATCAGATCGACCACGCCCTTGAACGTCCTGCCGGGAAGGCTCCGAACGGTCACATTGACCTCGGCTCCGCTGCGGACGGAAGCCAGATCATATTCCGGCACGTCGGCCATCACCCAGACGTTGGAGATGTCGGCGATGCGGAACAGCACGTCGCCGGGTTTGGCCATCATACCTGTTGTCGCCATGCGTTCGAGGATGATGCCGTCGCGCGGCGCGGTGTAGCCGATGCTCGGCGGCACCTGACGGGCATTCGCTATGCTATCGACGACCTCCTGCGGGACGCCGAGGTTCTTCAACCGCAGTGCCGAACCGGTGTCGCCGTTGCCACGCGCATCGCTCCTGCCGGCGGCATATTCCGACGCCGCGGTGGCAATCTCTCTGGAATAGAAGCGGAAGAGCTTCTCGCCCTTGCTGATGTGGTCGCCCGTCGTGACGTTGGCGACGTCGTCGACAAAGGAATCCGTCCGCATCGAGATGACGCTGACGAGCCGCTCGTCAAGCGCAATGGTGCCAGGCACCTCGATCTTCCGACTGATGCTGGCCATCTCCGCCACGGCCGTCTTCACGCCTGTCCGCTGCAGCTTGCCGAGCGAGACCTTCACCGTTGAGGCGTCGCCCTGATCGCCTTCGTAGACGGGGATGTAGTCCATGCCCATCGAGTCCTTCTTCGGCACCTTGGAGGTGTCGGGCAGGCCCATCGGGTTTCGGTAGTAGAGCAGTTTTCCCTTCGCAGGCGTGGCTGCAGACGATGACATGATCGTTTCCGTTTCGACCGATTTAGGCGTGGTCTCTGCAAAGCTCACATCTTCGCTCGCACGTACAGTGAGGAACGGCCGGCCATCGTCGGTATTCTTCGGCGTCGCGGAGAACTGCGGTCGGCCGTCCGGGTGGCGGTAGTAGATGATTGCCCCGGTCGTAGCGACCATGGAAGCCGCAGGCGTGGCAAGAGCCGGCTCGACGACATGAAGACCGAGCCGCGCGCCAAGATCGTTCGTGCCAGCCCAATAGAGCATCGCACTTGAATTGAGAATCGAGTGGGGTTTTCACGAGGGTATTGGTGTGATTCACTGCGGTTGGAGGTGAATCACATGGGTAAATCTCATTCTGTTGATCTTCGTCAGCGTGTTGTTTCCATGGTCGCTAGCGGCCAATCACGGCGAGCCGCTGCCCGTCATTTCGCAATCAGCGACAGCAGTGCGATCAAGCTGCTGCAACGCCGGGAGCGGACTGGGCTGATAACCCCCGCGCGTCAAGGAAGGCCACCAGGTGCAGGGAAACTGTCGGCGTTTCGCGATTTCCTGGTCGCACAGGTCGAAGGCAAACCGGATATCACCATGCCAGAGCTTGCCCGTCGCCTTGAGGATGAACATGGATTGGTTATTCCACCATCGTCCCTGTCGCGGTTTTTGATAACGCAGGGATACACATATAAAAAAACAGATAATGGCGTCGGAACGCGCTCGCGCTGATATCCGAAAGGATCGTGATGTCTGGATTTCGAAACGCCAACCCCGGATGCGATTTGAACCGCATCGACTTGTTTTCTTGGACGAAACCTCGGTGAACACAAAGATGGTGAGACTGCGTGGGCGCTCCCCGCGCGGCGAGCGTCTCATCACGGATGCGCCCTTTGGCCACTGGGGGACACAGACATTCATTGCAGGCTTGCGCTGTTTCGGTCTTACTGCGCCCTGGATTATTGACAGGCCGATGAACCGGGAAATCTTCGACACCTACATCGAGACCCAGCTTGCGCCGACACTCGAACCAGGCAATGTCGTCATCCTGGATAATCTTCGCGTTCACAAGAGCGATAAAGCCAAAGCCTGCCTCAAGGAAGTTGGTGCGTGGCTCCTGTTTCTGCCGTCTTATTCGCCAGATTTGAACCCGATCGAAATGGCCTTCGCCAAAATTAAGGCCCATCTCCGAGCCGCCGCCGCTCGCACGTTTGACGCACTCTCAAATGCGCTCGGATCCATCTGCAACCTCTTCAACAGCCAAGAATGTCGAAACTATTTTACAGCCGCAGGCTATGGGTTCGATTAAAGGTACGGCGCTCTAGCCTCCCCCGCCGAGCAATACGGCGAGGGAGAGCGTGGCTGTCACGCGGGATGGCGTGTTCAAGGCGCTGCCTTGAGGACGACTTCGCCCTCGACGGTGTCCGGCTCGCCCTGGACCTTGGCGGCAAGCTTGAAGCGCCAGCCGCCTGCCATGGTGAAGTCGGACTTGAAGGCGTAGACGCCGGGCTCCGTCGAGGTCGCCGCCTCGACGGGGGTCGTCATCATCTCCATGCCTTCCGGGGCCATGTCCATGCGGGTGGTGAAGATCACGGCGTCGGGCACGGGCTTGCCCGTCCGCTTGTCGACCAGGCGGACGGAGACCAGCGATCCCTGACCTTGTTTCACCTCGGTCGAGACAGGCTGGAATTCATAGTTCTGGGAGGCTGCAACAGCCACGGTGGCGGAGCCGGCGACCAGCACGCCGGCGAGGAGCATCGCTCCTGCGGAAAAGGAAGTCTTGTTCATGATTCCGATCTCATCGGGACGGATCTCCTCGATCGCGTCTTCGGGTCAAAATTGATGGCCATCGGATTCGTGCGGACGCGTTCAAGCGTCCGGCGAGAACCGCAGGCGTGTTTCAAATTTGGTTTGAGATCAGGCTTTCGGAGGTCGGGCCGGCGGCTCGATCAGGGCCGAGGTCAGTTGCGACGCGGGCATCAGATCGTAGCGGTGGGACAACCAGGAGACCGCGAACGACCAGCCGTGGACATGGGGAGTGTGGGCGAAGATCGATGTCGTGCAGACCAGCGCCAACGGGCAGCCCTTGGCACAATCCGGCTTGACGGGCTGCTTGTCGGGACAGCATGGCATGTTTTCCGCCATCTGCATTCCCGGCGTGGCGTTGGAAATATTCTCGATCGCCGTCGCACCCGAAGACGCCATAGCACTGCTGGCCAGCCCGATGCTCATCGGGCCGACAACGACCGCGAGCATGGCAACAAGCAGGAACACACGATGGAGGGTCCGCAGGAGGGTCATGCAATTATACTGGCATTTCGGTTTCGGGATTGGAAGCCGGGCTCACGAAGATGTGTTGTGCACTTTCACATCAGGTATCGAATGCAAAAATCACGTGCCAAGAAGATCAATGAACGCCGCAAGATTGCTCGCTGGCGTACGGCTGGTATCAGCGTTGACGTGATCGCCAAGAAACTGCACCGACATCGCTCAACCATTTTCCGTGAGCTGCGCCGCAATACTTTCGAGGATCGTGAGATGCCGGACCTCAACGGTTACTATTGCGTGATGGCCAATGACATGGCGCGAGAACGGCGTGCCAAGCTGCGCAAACTTGCCCGGTTCTCGCATCTGCGCCAGTCGGTGATTGAGCGCATCATGCATGGCTGGTCGCCGCAACAGATTGCTGGCCGATTGCAGCTTGAGCGCCATCCGATCTCCGTCAGCCATGAGACGATCTACAAGTTCGCCTATTCATCGGACGGTCATGCGATCAAGCTGGGGCGACATCTGCCGGCCATCGTGCCAGACGCCGGCCACGACACGCCAGGCGCCGCCATGGCAGGCGTTTCACCCCGGATGTCAACATTCTCTACCGGCCAGACGTCGTCGCCGAGCGCAAACAGTTCGGGCTTTGGGAACGCGATCTCATCCAGTTTCGCAAGAAGTTCGGAAAGGCCAACGTGGCGTCGCTGGTCGAGCGTGTCAGTCGCTTCGCCGAGAGAGGTGGATCCATTGTCTCTCAGCGACCGTGATCTCACCGAGATCTGCAATCATCTGAACGCGACACCGCGCAAATGCCTCAGCTACAAAACACCCGCCGAAGTTTTCCGCCAGAAACTCCTCGCGCAAATCCGGCGCACCGGTTAGCCTCTCGAAGCCGCAGGTCGCGGTTCGCTATGAACTCACATACGCCCAAGCCTTCGCCGTTCATCATCGCCGACGTCATACGAAGAAGAAGCGGCAACCTCATTCCGCGTGCGTGGGCGCTGAGGGCTCCTAGTCGCCGTGCCGGTCGCCGACGTTGGCGCAGGTCTGCTCGACATGTCCCGATCTGGTCCCCAGTAGAGACGTCCGATCAGACGCCCAATACTTCCGCCAGCGCGGCTAACCGATATCGGGCGGCGCGAAGAAGCAGTTCAAGTTGTCTTCGGTCGGGTGAAGGCAGATATGGTATTCCCCGTCTCCAGAAGGAATCTCGTCTCCGTAGGGAACAAAGAACTCATGGTTCCTTGTCACAAGAGCATGGTCTCCAGGATGGATGATGACGGAGAATCCGTGAGGTCCCTTTCGAACGTCGGAACTGGGTATCGCGTTGCAGTCGCCGCCAGATTTCTGGCCCTTGCAGCACGCAGGTGGGTACGTCCAACCGCTGCTGGCCTGGTGGGCATCGCTCCTGACGAGCAAGCCGATCAGTATCGCGGCACAGAGGATTGCGGACGCGGTCAGTGATTTGAAAGCCATCTCCGCGCTCCGATCGACATGTCGTCGCCCTGGACAAAGCATACGCCGATTGCCCCTCGCAGTAACGGAAATCTTCCAGCGCAAATTATGGCGCGAAGATCTGCTATTGAACCATGGGAGCCGCCAGAATCCTGGTTCCAGCCACGGGCCACCGGCGGCAACCTGCTGAAACGAGAGTTACCCCCGTCCGAACGCGAGCGCCGCCCGAGCCGGAAACTCCGGCCTCTCAGCCAGAGGCTGCCCTCGACCCCAAGGGCGATCGAGGGAACCGCGCAGGTCGTGAATCCCGCAATGGCTTCCAGCGAGTAGTGGCCCGTCGTGACGCAGACGATCCGGAAAGCCATCGTCATGGCGAAGTACGCCAGTGTCGCGGTTGCCGACCCAGCGAGCTCGGTGAACCCGGACTGATGTGGATGGAACATATACAGGCCCGGCTCGCGCTCCCGAAAATGAAACTTGAGGATGCCGCGCTCGGCCTGGCACTAGGTGATGAGGTCGACAGTCTTCAGCGTCGGTGTCAGGGGAAATTGGCATGCAGGTGGAAGGAGTTGATCGGATCGAACTCCACCACGTTGACGAGGTAAATGCGAACAGGCTTGTCCTTGACGATCCGGATCGGCTTTTTCGCGTAGGCATGCGCGACGGTGTTGACCGCATAGACCTCGTTCTCGTTGTCGAAGTTCGTGTCGAAGGCGTTCATGATCATCACGAACTCCTGCCAACCGGCATTCTCCGGCGTGCCAAGCAGACGCGAGCGGGCAACAGCCTCATGCTCGGGATGCCGAGCGGGATCGGGATCGATCACGAAAGCGCCGTGCATGCCTTTGTGGATGTGGCGCTTCAGCGGCAGCGCATGGCAATGGTAGAGGTGGCAGCCGAACGGTTTCGCGTCGAATTCGTAGACGAATTCTTCGCCGGGGCCGATCAGGCCGGCGCCGGGTACGCCGTCCATCCGCGCGGCATGGATGCCGTGGAAATGCATGGAATGCGGGTGCGAGCCGTAGTTCCTGAAGACGATCCGCAAGCGATCGCCCTCTGTGGCGCGCAGCGACGGACCCGGCACGCGGCCGTTGTAGGTCCAGGCTGGAAACATGATACCCGGCGCGATCTCGATCTCTTTGTCCTCGGCCGTCACCTCGAAGGTGCGCAGCCTACGTCCGTCCGGCAATTGCGATACGGTCCCGGTGTCCCAATCGCTGAGCAGCTTGGTCGGATCGAAGCCGTTGCGCGCGTCATCCACGTCTCCAACGGTCATCATCGCGCCGTGCGTCGTGAGATGTGACGATACTGCCTTCTCTTCAGCTGTCGTTGGCACCGCATGGCCGAGGTGGCTGGCTTGCCCGCGTGCGCCACCCGCGGCGACCACTGTACCCCCTGCTGCCGCAAGCCCGCCTGCCAGGAGCAATCGGCGGTCCAATTTTTGGTCCAGCCACGATTTCGTTTCGCTCATATCCACGCCTTATTGCAAATGCAATTGAGAACCATTAGCAACAAGTAGCACGGGCGAAAAAGTTTAGCCATAGCTATATTGTGACGTCGCCTTGTTGGAGACGACCGCGGCGTCGTGCAGAGCGGCAAGCTCGTGCCGAGTGGTCCGAAGCTCGTCCGTGCGCAACAAGTTTTGATTTCCCTCTTTCCGAGGCAAGCCCTATTTCGGTGCCATGACAATCAAAATTGCTACCAGTCTCAGAACGGCCTCCTGGATCGTGCTTTTTTCGGCCATCGGCTTCGGGTTTGTAAAGCTCGGGTTTGCAGTCGTCTGTTGGGTTGGCGGCCACAACCTGTTTGAGGCGATGTTTGGGTTTACGACGCCCTTTATCCTCGGGGCAGCGATCGGGATTGAATCCCTCTTTTGGTTGAGAGGCCGTCCGCGGCGTGCCCGTTCCCCTGTTTCCAGAGGTTGAGCGGCTGGCCGCATGCTGGATCGGGTATAGGCTGTTTTCGCTGCTCTCTCTTAGTACGCATCAGAACTGTCATCAGCCGCGACAAACATTTCGTATCAGCCACGCTCCTGGGTCTGTGCAGCCCGGGATCCTCAAGCGCCTCTGTATCCGGGGGGCGCGCAACATCTCCATGTCGAGTGACGAGAGGAAGTGTGGCGTCATGACGTAGGCATAAGGCGCGGCGCGCGGCGGTCGTGTCGTGGCTCACTTCCTTACCGAAGATCTTGGCCTCAGCGCCTGGTGCGATACTTCATGACCACGCTGAGTTGGTCGACGGCCCAGCCGCCGGCGAAGTATGCGAGCGTCAGTTCGAGCTTGACCCTGTACTGGCTCCAGGGTTCAAAGCGGCTGAACGGAAGGCTACCAATTGCGTTCAAGACAGGCGCTGAAGCGCGGAACCCAGATGAGCTACGAAACGCCGACATCGGCCGATGCCCGACTTCGATGGAGCCTTGGCATATCCTGGCTGCTGCATGTCGTGGTATGCGTTTTCGTCCTTTCACTGCCAGCTCCACCGGATTTGAAGGTTCTGGAAGAGGCAACCCTCGACGTAGAAATTGTCGATCCATCGTCGATGGAGCAGGAGGCGGAGAAGCGAACGGCGCGGACCACGGATTCCAGGTCCGAGGCCATAGGCGTAAGTACTCCTCCTGTTCGAAACGAGAGGGCGGCACAGGATCTTGAGCCGCCGATGGTGAAACCATCGCGCATGATGTCGGGCGACGTACTCGCGCACGCACGAAGTCGCGAGGCTCGGGAAGAGCTCGCCAAACTGGCACGCAGCGACCAAGTCGAGCAGTTGTGCGGCCTCGAAGCCATGGCCCAGGTCAGCGCATGGAGCGCTGAGATCGACGCTGAATACGTCAGAGCCTGGGCGATCGCGGATCCGCTGCTGTCGGGAAGTGTCTTTTCGGCGGACGGCGCGGCACTTCAAAGCAAGCGGAAATGGTACCGCCTCCAGTTCAAGTGCTTCCTGACACCGGACTATAGCAGGGTCACAGGTTTCGAGTTCCGCTTGGGGGACCTTATTCCCCAACGCGACTGGCCAAGATACAATCTCCATGACGAATACGAAGAGCACTGATGCGCGCGCCCTTGACCCTCAAGTCGGGTATCGAGTGAAGGATTGAATAGGAACTGGCCATCAGATGATGATGTCGCGGCAATGTCCCCGAGATGCGCATGGCGGGAGTATGCGCCCATCACGCAGGCCTGAGCCGTGCGGTAGGTCTAAGACAGCGGCTACTGGTCGCCAATTGCGCCGAAGCGACGCAGGCGTCATCACCTTCAAATCTTTGGTTGGCTTAAGGCTATGTCCAGGGATTGAGAACAGCAGCGGCGCGCAGCTCGGAGTGCTCTTAATAACTTTAGAAGTCATTCCAGCCCCAACGGAGGCCATTTCAAGCTCGGAGTTCCCTGCATCTTAAATCAGGCGTATTTCCGGGCAGGTTGACACGCATGACCCTTTGCACAGCTCAAAAGCCGGCGTCGAAGATTCTTTTGCTCGTCATGATCGCTGGTTATGTCACGGCAGCGCCTGGGCCGGCGGCTGCGCATCCGCATATCTTCGTCAACGCAAAGTTCGAAGCGGTGGCGGACCCGGATGGCAATCTGGCCGAGGTCCGCGACGTCTGGCGCTTCGACGAGGTGTTCTCGTCATCCGTCATGCTCGACTTCGACAAGAACGCCAATCTGAAACTTGACCCTGCAGAGCTCGCTGCCGTGGCCGATACCGTGCGCAATTCGCTGGCCCAGTATAATTACTACATAAACATAACGATGAACGGAAAAACGGTGGCGCTGGCAAAGCCGGACGTTTTTCACGGGGCATACGAAGATGGCTCTCTCGTCCTGTCGTTTTCGCAGAAACCGAAACAGAAAACCGCGCTGAAAGGCGTCGCCGTCTTTATAACTTTAGAAGTCATTCCAGCCCCAACGGAGGCCATTTCAAGCTCGGAGTTCCCTGCATCTTAAATCAGGCGTATTTCCGGGCAGGTTGACACGCATGACCCTTTGCACAGCTCAAAAGCCGGCGTCGAAGATTCTTTTGCTCGTCATGATCGCTGGTTATGTCACGGCAGCGCCTGGGCCGGCGGCTGCGCATCCGCATATCTTCGTCAACGCAAAGTTCGAAGCGGTGGCGGACCCGGATGGCAATCTGGCCGAGGTCCGCGACGTCTGGCGCTTCGACGAGGTGTTCTCGTCATCCGTCATGCTCGACTTCGACAAGAACGCCAATCTGAAACTTGACCCTGCAGAGCTCGCTGCCGTGGCCGATACCGTGCGCAATTCGCTGGCCCAGTATAATTACTACATAAACATAACGATGAACGGAAAAACGGTGGCGCTGGCAAAGCCGGACGTTTTTCACGGGGCATACGAAGATGGCTCTCTCGTCCTGTCGTTTTCGCAGAAACCGAAACAGAAAACCGCGCTGAAAGGCGTCGCCGTCTTTATAACTTTAGAAGTCATTCCAGCCCCAACGGAGGCCATTTCAAGCTCGGAGTTCCCTGCATCTTAAATCAGGCGTATTTCCGGGCAGGTTGACACGCATGACCCTTTGCACAGCTCAAAAGCCGGCGTCGAAGATTCTTTTGCTCGTCATGATCGCTGGTTATGTCACGGCAGCGCCTGGGCCGGCGGCTGCGCATCCGCATATCTTCGTCAACGCAAAGTTCGAAGCGGTGGCGGACCCGGATGGCAATCTGGCCGAGGTCCGCGACGTCTGGCGCTTCGACGAGGTGTTCTCGTCATCCGTCATGCTCGACTTCGACAAGAACGCCAATCTGAAACTTGACCCTGCAGAGCTCGCTGCCGTGGCCGATACCGTGCGCAATTCGCTGGCCCAGTATAATTACTACATAAACATAACGATGAACGGAAAAACGGTGGCGCTGGCAAAGCCGGACGTTTTTCACGGGGCATACGAAGATGGCTCTCTCGTCCTGTCGTTTTCGCAGAAACCGAAACAGAAAACCGCGCTGAAAGGCGTCGCCGTCTTTAGCGTCTATGATCCGACGCTCTACACCGCTTTGGACTTTGCCGACGATGTTGATCTCAAAATCTCGGGGGATGGTTTTGCGCGGTGCAACCGAAAAGTCGTCCGCCCGGACTCGAAGGAAATTCTCGCCGAAAATCAGGCCCTGCTGACGACCCTGTTTTTCAGCGATCCAAGCGGGACCAATTATTCCCAATTGGTCGCAACCCGGCTCGAAGTCCGATGCAACGCGCGGTAGACCTAGACCAGAGCGCGAAAGCCGGGTCACTCACTTTAGTTCATTAGAAACCGCCGCGAAATCAGCAAGACCCAGGAAACCGTCTGAGCCGCACTCCACACCTCCTGCAGTGAATATTAAGACCAAGCTGATACTTACTTGCCAGTTAGTCACCGTCTTCCACTGCCTCGGCGTCATCGACAACGTGATCGTCAAAATCATCGACACTCACGACTACATGCCGGCTAAGTAAACCTGCGTCTTCGAGACCCTCTATATCCGGCAGGTCGCGCAATGTTTCTATGCCGAAGGCCGACAAGAAATATTTCGTTGTCACATATGTGTAGGGCGCCCCGGGTGTGGGACTGCGCGGCCCAGATGAAAGAAAGCCCGCGCCACGTAGCGCACCGATCGTATCGCGGCTAACTTCCTTGCCGAAGATCTTCGACAACTCTCCGCGGGTGACCGGCTGGAAATATCCCACCGCCATCAACACCATCGCCTCGAACTCCGACAATGCTGCAGCCGCTCCCCGTGTCGGCGCGGCCGAGGCGCGAATCGCGGGCGCGTAAGCCGAACGGCTTCGATGCTGCCAGCCGCCGGCGACCGACACCAGTTCATAGGGCCGGGAACGAAGTTCTTCCCGCAAGTCTTCAATGAGTAGGTCGATGCTGCAATTCTTGCCGACCACCCGGGCCAGAGTTTCCCGGTCGACCGGCTCCGCCGAAGCAAAAATCACCGCCTCGACCCGCAGCATCCATTCCCGCCAGCGCAGTGCAGGCGGCAAATCTTCCAACTCCCGATCAAAGAGACGTTCGTCTCCCACACTTGGTTGCGTTCTTCGTCTGGATCTGGTTGCGGGGGATCCGGCCATCGTCACAACCCAAACATCCGGAACGACGACCGGCCGGACAACTCGCGCACCGCGTCAAAACTCTCCAGCCGCTCGAACAGCCGGGTGGCCGCCCAGCGCGACAGGCTACTGCCCGACGCCGAGGCTGGCACGGCATCTTCGGTCAGCAATCTGCGGATCACGGCCTCGGCGCCTTTTGTCCGCAACTTCGGCGCCACCGCCAGCAGCCGTGCGGCCCGGCGATCGATATCCAAGGCAGAGCGCAACGCGGCGTCGACGCCGTCAGCCAGCGCCAGGCAGATCGCTTTTGGGTACGCCGGCTCGCCCGGGCGGACGCGGCCCCGCCCACCGATCATCCGGAAGGCCGGGCCGTAACGCTCGGTCAAAAGCAGCAGCACGGGTCTCGCCCAGCTCAGCTTTCGGGCCAGTACGACGTCGGCCAGGCCCAGGGCCAGCACCTCGGCGTCCGGACGGGCTGCGCAAATCGCTGCAATCAGATCCGCCGCGACGAAGGGCGCCGCGCGGCCGGACTGGATCGCCGAATCGATCCGGTCCGGGACTGTGGCAAGACCATCGTCCCAGCGGATCCCCAAAAGCGTAGCCAGTTCCTTGATGAGAGGCGACCCAAGCGTGTTGGGCCGGTGCGACAGCATTCGCATGGCCAAAAACAGCTTGCCGGCCGGCCCCGGATCGTCCCCGGGTGCCGTAGCGCATCACGCAACGCGTGTTCGTCCTCGGTGCGGCCGACCATTTGGGCGGCGACCGTGGCCGATTTGAGGGCCAGGCGATCGCGCCAGCAGCCGAGCCACGCCGGGTCGGCGCGGATGAGATCGTCGAGTGATTTCAGGGCGATACCAGAGGCGAAGGTGGCGTCGGCTTCATGGACGCCGCCGCGGCGCGACAGCGCCCAGCCTGGCAGGCGGGGCGACCACAGCGCAGCTGGTTCTATGGCGGGCGGCAACGAATCCATCCGAAGAGCATATACGATTGGTGCGCTTTATGCGAGGGAAAGTGCTTTAAACCGCACGCCATGTCGATCGATAAAAACGAACGATAAACTTCCATTATCGTTCATTTCTGTCATTATAGAGAAATGGGCCAAATCATCCAGCAAAACAGCGAAAATCTCGTCGAGGCGAGCGCTGCTCCATCTCCCAGCACGGCGGTTCCGGGTGATATTTTTCCGCGGCGCAGGCGTCGGCCGGCATCCCGATGCATAACGCCGGCCTCCCCTCCCCTCTTGCGGAAGCAACGACCGTGTTGCCGGCGCATCTCGAAAAGCTTGCCGACCGGGCGCGCGGTTATGTCGAGGCGGCGAGCTCATCGAACACCCGCAAAGCCTATGCCTCCGACTGGAAGCATTTTTCCGGCTGGTGCCGCCGGCAAGGGCTGGAGATCCTGCCGCCCAACCCGCACACCGTCGGCCTCTACATCACCGCCTGTGCCGGTGGCAGTGACACCGCCTCGGGTGCGGCAATCGCCGGCCGCAAGCTGAATTCGGTGACGACGATCGAACGGCGGCTGTCGGCGATCACCTGGAACTATGCGCAGCGCGGGGTCCCGCTCGACCGCAAGGATCGCCATATCGCCACCGTGCTCGCCGGCATTCGCAACACCCATGCCGCCCCGCCCCGGCAGAAGGAAGCGGTTTTGCCCGAACACCTGATCGCCATGCTGGAAACGCTCCCCCGCGGCACCTTGCGCGGCCTGCGCGACCGGGCGATGCTGCTGATCGGCTTTGCCGGCGGGCTGCGGCGCTCCGAGATCGTCGGGCTCGACGTCGGCCGTGACCAGACGAAGGACAGTCGCGGCTGGGTCGAGATCCTTGACAAGGGCATGGTTGTGACGGTCCGGGGAAAACGCGGCTGGCGCGAAGTCGAAATCGGCCGCGGTTCCTCGGACGCCACCTGCCCTGTCGTCGCGCTGCAGACCTGGCTCAACCTTGCAAGGATTGCGCACGGCCCGCTCTTCCGGCGGGTCACCGGTGAAGGCAAGGATGTCGGCCCCGACCGGCTGCTCGATCAGGAAGTGGCGCGCCTCGTCAAGAAAGCGGCATTGGCTGCCGGCGTGCGCCCCGACCTCACCGACACCGAGCGCGCGGAAAAGTTCTCAGGCCATTCGCTGCGTGCCGGCCTTGCCTCCTCCGCTGAGGTGGACGAACGCTATGTGCAGAAGCAGCTCGGCCACGCGTCCGCCGAGATGACGCGGCGATATCAGCGTCGGCGGGACCGCTTTCGTGTCAATCTCACCAAGGCATCCGGGCTTTGAAAAGCCCCCTCCCCTACTCCGCGCGGCGGGTATGCCCGACGTCCGGGAGTATGCCTCCGCAGGCCGCCCGGCCGACGCCGTCCGACTGAGCGCGCCGCCTCAACGCCAGAAGCGTTTCGTTTCGACAAAGGTGTCGTGCGCTTCTGCCGCTTGCTGCAGAAGTTTCGCCTTGTCGTCCGCGCTGACGAGGTTGTCCGTGCCCTCCACATCCGACAGTCCGAGCGCCGACAGCGTATCAGAAGCAGTGGCAAGATCGTTCAGACTACCGAGCTCATCCTGAAGACCTGACATCGCCGTGATGAAGCGGCGGTGACGTTTGGCCTGAGCCTTGTAAAGCGGCTCGAAAAACTCAGCCGCATAGCGCAGTTTCTTCGCGGCGATGCGCACCTCATGGCGTGTCTCGTCATCGGCATCGACGAGATCGTCGCCCCCCTTCGCCACCTTTTTCCAGAGTTTATCAAACACGCCGGAGGCGAAGTCGTCTGAAGACTGCTCGTGCGATGTCTCGTCCGATTGCTCGGTTCGCCAGTCTCTCATGGAAATCCACTCGGCCGCATCAATCATCAACGAGCGGGCACGTACCGAGGAGAGTGAGGCTTCGGCCGCCCCATAGGCGTCGTCACGCGCGTCTCGGAGGCGGCATAAAAGAGCGTCGCTCGAAGCGCGGCCGATCATCACGTCGATATTGCGCGCATCGCCAAGTTCCGAGGCGAGCCATTTCAATTCTTGCCGCAGGTGGTCGAAACGGCTGTCGTCGAACAGCGATTTAGCGATCGAGCAAAGCGAGCGCAGCCGTCGCAGCGCCACGCGAGCCGGTGCAGGGCTTCGGCATCACGGGACCAGCCCAGCGCCGTCTCATTGAGGCGAAACTGCCTGAGACAGCCCGCGGCGACGCGCGCGAAAGCCGTTGCCGCACTCATGTCGGACGTGAGCGGGGTCGGCGACGCTTTCACAGGACCGGGCGCTGGGCCAAGCAGACGATAGCCCCGTTCCGCTTTGCTCAGCACTCCGAGATGCGCCGGTGTGATCAGGTCGATTTTGCGGGCGAGCGCAAACAGCGCTGTCGACGAGCCCGCCTTCTTTTCAAACTCGATCTCGCAGAACGGCGCCTCGCGGTCCGCTGCAACGACCTTGCCAAGATCCAAAGCGACTTCGATTGTGGCGTCGCCATCCACGACATTCCAATGATGCCGTTTGACATGAACCGCGAACAAGCGGGTGAGCTTTGGGCCAGCTTCCGCAAGCAGATCTCGGATCTGCGGGTCGTCGAATACCGGTGTATCGCCGGCGACCGGTTGCTCCCATTCCTCGCGCGTGAACGATCCGGCCGCGGCGCCATCGCTGGCTTTGACGGTCTGTATCCGCTCGTTTCCCGATTGCCGAATGCGCAGCGACAGGCCGCGCTTGGAAAGATCCCATCCGGAGGTGTCAAAATAGATGGACTTTTGCTGAACGATCGTGGGCGAGGAATCGAACGGATTTTCCTTCAGGAGCGATCCCGCACCCGACGGTGAAAGTTCAAGCTTCAGTTCCGATTCCTGCATGATACCCTCGGCGCAGCGTCCCCTCACCGTAACGGCCGGGACCGCGCCGCATGTTCCGTCATCAAACTGTCATAAACAACCTCGTGCCGCGGCTCTCAGGCCGGTAAATTTTCGGAAGACACTGATTGTCCGTAATATCAGCGGCGGCGTGACCGCTTCCGTGTCAATCTCACCAAGGCATCGGGACTTTGAAGAGGCCCCTCCCCTACCCCGAGTGAAGCCGATAGGTCAAAAAAGGAGGCTGAGATTTCAGCTTACGGCTTCTATTGAAATCGGGAAGTAAAAGCCACAGCCCACGTCCGAAATCGGTCGCAGCAGGCTCTGGATGGGCAATTTGGCCAAATCGTAAGACATTGAAATCATGGTAATAGACTTGCTAAACGGACACCAGCGGATAGTTTATGTCCGTCACTACATGATTTCACGGATTGGCGTTCTAACCATCGATAACCAGCGCTTATCGATGGTAGTTGATCTGGAGTCGCAAATCAGAAAGAATCGGGGCAAATCACGGCCCTGGCGGCCGCCGAGACCCGTCCTTTTGGAGCGCCCGTGGCCAAATCCAAGACATCATTGACCGCCGTCGAGCGGCGCGCCGAAGAGCTCGACACCATTGCCGCCGTGCTGCCGATGGAGCGCCGCGACGAGCTCGCCGAGCTGCTCACCGACCAGGATATCGAGACGCTGCGCCATCTCGTCAACCAGGGCATGGGCGACAACACACTTCGCGCCCTGACCTCGGACCTCGCCTATCTGGAAGCCTGGGGCTTGGCCGCCACCGGCAAATCGCTGCCTTGGCCGGCGCCCGAGGCCATGCTGCTCAAATTCGTCGCTCATCACCTCTGGGATCCGGAAAAGCGTGCTTCCGCACCCGATCACGGTATGCCGGCCGACGTCGATGAAAACCTGCGGAGCCAAAAGTTCCTCAAATCCGTCGGTCCACACGCGCCAGCCACGGTACGCCGGCGGCTGGCGAATTGGTCGACGCTGACCAAGTGGCGGGGCCCGGACGGCGCCTTCACCTCACCTGCCCTCAAATCAGCCATTCGGCTGGCGATCCGAGCCGCGCCAAGACAACGTCTTCGCAAGAGCGCCAAGGCGGTCACCGGTGACGTGCTCGCAAAACTGCTGGCGACCTGCGCGACCGACAGCCTGCGTGATCTGCGGGACCGGGCGATCCTGATGGTCGCGTTTGCCTCCGGCGGCCGCCGACGCAGCGAGATCGCCGGGCTGCGGTGCGAACAGTTGACCGTCGAACCGCCGATCGAGATGCCGAAAGGCCCTCCCCTCCCCTCTCTCGCCATCCATCTCGGCCGCACCAAGACCACCAGCGGCGAGCAGGACGATATCGTCTATCTCACCGGCCGGCCGGTGGAGGCGCTGAATGCCTGGATGGCGGCCGCCAAAATCGAAAGCGGCAGTGTGTTTCGGGCAATCGGGCGATGGGGGACTGTTTCGCGACGGGCGATCGATCCGCAGTCGGTCAACGCGATCATCAAGCGGCGGGTGGAACTGGCTGGATTAGACCGTGGGGAGTTTTCGGCACATGGGCTGCGATCTGGCTACCTGACGGAGGCCGCAAACCGCGGCATCCCGCTTCCTGAAGCGATGGAGCAGTCAAGACACCGATCGCTGCAGCAGGCATCGAGCTACTATAACAGTGCCGAACGTCGTAGCGGTCGCGCAGCAAGACTGCTATGACCGCAAGATGGATGCCACGGGTAGGCACCGCAGCCCGGTCGATGTCGTCACGCTACTCAAATCTCGGACAGATCGAGCACTTTTGTGTGGTCACGCCACCATAGCACGAGGCACCAATAGACAGAGGTGCGAGTTTGCATACCCTGCCCTATAGCTCTTCATCAAACTCCTCGTCCGTAAAGCCATAAGTCTCCTCATAAAGTCGATGCAATTGCAACCGACCCAGGATTTCGCGGTGTCCATTTGCAAACTGAAGTTTCCCGACTGTATCAAACCCTCGGCGAACCGCCCCTGAGAGGCTTTGCAGCAACTCCAATTCGAGCGGCGGTTGAGACTTATCAGCGTCAAGTTCTTCGGCCATTCGAGCGACTACGCCAATCACAAACGAAAGGCCACGAGGAATAAATGTCGCGATCAGTTCACGCGCCCGCATGCACATCTTCGAACTCTCCGGCGTGCCGTTCGGATTGCCACCCAACGCACGCTGAATCTCGTTTACCGGCTTGTCGCTAATCCAAGCTTCAATGCCGGGTTGTATGGCCTCAAGCACGGCAGCAGTGAGCGGGGTACCAGCCTTCTTGCCCGCCGCTGATATGGCGGATTTTTCCACATCTCTCAGCAAATGCTCGCACGCATCAGCATCTTCCTTCAGCCAGGCAAACACCCATCCGATCCATCCCTCTATGGTCGTTGGCAAGTTCCCTAGCCCATCGGAAAGACGCACCCTGAGCTTTTCCAGAAGGTCAAGGGGAAGCCCGCTCTGGGATGCCATCAATACGACGACCGCCTGAGGATCGTTCTCGACGGCCTCCTTTGCGAAGTCCCACAGTTCTTGGACCTTCTTCAGGTAGTCGTTCTGCTTCTTCTTTTTCTCGGCCAGAAACGAACCGAATGACCGGGACATCAAGTTATCGGTTGATGCGACGTCGACGTCCGCCGCGCTCAACGCCACGAGGCGATTGATCGTATAGGTTACCTGGCGATCATCCAGCTTCCCCTCCATGACGCGGTCGAGAACCACCTCGAGAGGATCGGTAATCGTGACACAGCGATCGTCCTCGGGCAGAACAGACTTCAGCTTACCCTTCAAATCCGCGTTCAGCACCGCTCCTGGCTTGAACGTCGTTATCGGTTCGGGAATCAAGATGACGACGCCATTGGCCAGGTGGCCCGCCCTGCCCGCGCGTGCTGCGGCGTTCAGGAGTTCATGGGCTTCGAGCGCTTCTCGCTTCCCATCTGTCGCACTCGAACGTTTGTCGCCCGCCAATACGGCGAGATGGGCCGGGAGATTCAAACCTTGCGCAAGAGTAGGCGTAGCTACAATCACGCGCGCACCGTCGCTTCGGCGAAACAGCCGCTCAGATAAAGCGCGCTCTAGCCGAAGCATCGATGAATTATGCGGGACAGCACCGAAGTTTGGTTCGCCAAAGATCGAATGCTTAGCATCGCCGAGCTCCAGTACGAGAGCATCCCATAACGCCACTTCGCTTTCGTTGAGAACGACGGCTTCGCCCAGTTCACTGGCTATCTTCTTCGCCGTTCCGACTGCATCGGCTTTTGTGTTGACGAAAACGATGGTTTTGAGGCCGCTTTTGTGGGCCCTTAACGAGATCGCCGCAGCGACGTCGTTGGCGTTAGGGGTTGCCCAAATCCTTCCTCCTTTGAAGCCACCCGCCAACTGGAATGCGTCGTCCGAAATACTCGTGAACGCGTGCGCCGTCGTCGAATTTGTCCAATTATGTTGCAATCCCCAGACCACGTAGGGCTGCGCCCTGATCTCACGTTCGGCAGGTGCGCGCAGGCCCTTTGCAATCTTCTTTTCTTGAACGTTTTTTGCTCTCTGAGCGGATTTTGCGCGTTCGACAGCCTGCGTGATTTCATTTTCCTCATACGTAACGACTCCACGAGCCTGGCGGCTTGGCTTCCAGAGCAGATCGACCGCCAGACAGGGCCGACCGGTGAGTTTTGCAATCCACTCGGAAAACTCTGGTCCGTTTTTCAGCATCGCCGAAAGGAAAAGCATATCCGCTTCCGGAACAGCAGCTCGAAACGCCAACAGGCACAGCATCCCATCAAGGGCACGGCCGATTTTTCCCGATTCCGCGCTGAGGAGATGGCATTCGTCAAAAACCAGCAATCCAACCTTATGGAACGACGTCGGGGAATAGGAGAGCATCGCCAGGCATCGCTCCGGTGTCATGACCTCGATGTCCTGCAGCTGCGCTTCTTCCAGGAGCAGGGAATCGTAGTCGCTGGAAACCTCTAGCCCAAACTTGTCGGTTGGGAACATCTTCTGCAGGTCGTCGGTGAGTTGCTCCACGAGGGCGTGCGTAGGAGCAAGGAAAATGACCTTTTTCTTACGAGCGAGCGTTGCGGCGATCTTCAGCACGCTGATTGTCGTCTTACCGGCCCCGGTCGGCAATACGAGGACCGCGGAATTCCCAGTCTGGTAAAACCCTTTGCGAATTGCTTCCCTATGGTTTCGCCAAACATAGGGCGCGTCCTCGGCCCTAAATGTGAGCCATCGTTGCCAAAAGCCGGCGTCTGCGCCATCGGGCGGAGGCAATTTGGCGAGCGCAGCCTGGTCAATGGCATCAGACGCGGAAAGCAACATGGAGGCAAGATGCGCTGGTCCCGCATAGGCAGTGCGCAGCTCGCCGCCGAGCATCTCCTCCCCGGCCAGTTCCACATTCGAGCAAAGCTCTATGACTTTGCGAAAGGCATCCTGAGCAGTAGCGAATCTTCCAGGCGTCGCTTCAGGGACCGCGACTGACATCAAGTTCGCCGCAAGTCTCTCAATGCCTTCGATCAAAGCCGATGCGAGGCTACGAAAGGCACGGGTCTGGATCGTACCAATTATCGGCGCGTCGACGCGCCAGCGATTGGCGCGGATGAGTATCGAGGTCAGCCTACCCTGGGCCAAATCGCGAATGTGGTCGCCGAGGATCCGGATTTCGAAAGGTCCCCGACTCCGGGGAAAGGATGCTCCTGCCTCGTAGGCGTCAGCATATTGTTCAGCTCCCAGGAAGAGCACCGCTGCCGATACGGCCGGATCAACACCATCGCGACTGATCGGCGACGTATGCTCGGTCTCAAAAGCGGGAGACGATCGCCGTGTGCAATAATTTGCTGAGCTGTACCGGCGACGAAGGCGGCAGCCCGGCGAAGTTCGGGATCCTCTTCAATGGACGCGACAATCTCATAAGCGTCAGCGATACGATCGAGCGACCATGTTTCTTCCTCTGAAGCGGCGTCATCTTCCCCCTTAAGCCTTGCCGAGACGAGCTCGGCATAGTGCCGTGTCAGCATCTGAGGGATTTGTTGGGCATCGAGCTCGGGCAAACTAGGCGCGGCTCGAAGGAGTTCCGATGTGCGGATGTCAAACATGGTCGGCTTCAAATTGCTTGAGTGCTTTAATTACTTCTTCAGCGAGTTCCTGAAACCAGACGCGCAACTCGCTGACAATCAACGTTGCTCCAATGCGCTGGTCCTTGGTGATATCGGCTAGACCGTTGTAACCCTTGAAGAGCTTCTCCCGTCTTGTGGCCGTCGATACCTCGGCTCCAACGGTCAGAGCCGCCCGATAGGTCCGAAAGCTCTTGTCGAGCACCCTGGCGGCTGCCTTCGTTGCTTCGGTCCCGTTAAGCCCACTTTCCCGGATCAAACTCACCGCGTTGGCAACCAAATCGCGCATTCGTTTGCTGGCGTGGTGCTCCCCGAAGGTCACGAGCACCTCGCCCTTGAACTTCTTCCGCGGATTTTCCGTGCATTTGTCCTCGAAGATAGTTGCGCCAACCATTACCGGCTCAGTCGGATCCATTTCGATCGCGAGGCCGTCGAGACCTTGCGTCGTGGAAGCAATGTGCGGATCCTTCATGAAGGTCCGGGAACTGCTCGACTGACGGGCAACAATCCAGGAAATGCATTCAAACAAAAAGCCGTCCCGATGGTAGCGCGAGACTTCTTTCTGCGCATCGGTTTGTCCCCGGATCAACATTTGACCCCGCGCTGCGCGAAACAGTTCCTCGTCTGACAGAGCAGGGCCATGAGGTTCAAGGGCGTCGATGATCCTCACAGCGTGCTGCGCCTGCCCAAGCGCGATGACCGCAATCAATTTCGCCAATTCTTCGAAATCATTAACCGCCCATTGGAGGCCGGTCACGTCGTCGTCGACCTCCACCGTCGTAGATGTTAGAGCAGCCATTCTTTCAAAGTCCCCAACCCAAATGCCCAGCGGAAGATATGGAGAAACCCACAGTCGTTCAATGGGTTAATCCGTGACAGCGGAAGAGCTTTCAGGCTCTTGGTTACCGACGTCATCGCAACGAGATGGTGCGAATAATTCTCGCCAGCGGATTTAAGTCGCATATGAGTGCCAAACAACACGCGGGTTTGACGGTGCCTTCGCCTCCCCCGCCCTGAAATCGGCCATTCGTCTAATGTTCAGATGCCCAGTGCATGAAGAGCGGCACCAGCGTTTGGCGCGTAATGAATTGATGATGGTCGAAGATCTTCAGGGGAAGCCCCGCAAGCTAAGACATCGGCAGTGATGAGTTTCCGGCCGGAAACTTTAAGAACTTACCGCTAATCTTCAGTGGCTTAGCATGAAACACCTCAATTTCTTTCGATTCACGCGGTGGCGTTGTTCGGCACCGAGTTTGCCCTCAGCTGCGCAAAGAGCATCGGCCCAAGCGAAAACTCCCCTCGCCGCGCTTTCGCCGTCAGATCCCGAAGATATCCCCCCGCCGAGTTGATGTGCCCACCACGCTCGTAGATACACGCTATCGCTATCGCCGCCCCGGCCTGCCCCATGACTTCGCACGCCTCCTCGTAGGCCGAGGGGCTGACACCAAGCATGGACCGAACTGTTACCGCGGCCGACATCATTTCGCGCCAGCTACCGATAGATCCCCCTGGGCCAAACGGTCCAATCTCCGGGCAGGCACGCAGCACCATGGACAACGGGAACGCCTCCGGTTCCGCTTTCCGCTCTGTCTGCTTGTTTGTCTCGGACTTTTCGTCCTGCTTCTTTTCGAAGCGAGGTTCAAGTTCATTGGAGGATTCGGTATTTGAATTCTGTATGTGGCATCCGTCCGCGATGGCATTGCCATCGTTTTTTGTGGTTTCTTCTTTAATTTCCAGCATCCTGGAGACTTCCTCGTGAAGAAGGCTCATCTCGTCGAGGCTCGCTATCAGATCCTGTAGAGTCGGGCGTCGAACGAACCTTCCTACAATCTCGACAAAGCACGTTTCCGCGGCAGTCCAATCGCCCGCAAGGTTCTCTTCCATCCCGACAGTGATCAGCTTGCGGACATCTCGCCGAACGATCGTGAGGCGGTCCTTCGTGATGCGGAACCGGCGCTGTTCAGCAGCCACGTCTTGGGCGAGGGCAGCAAACTCGCCGGCGCGCGCAAGAAGCGGCGCGAGACTGAAGCCGTACGCGTCCTCTATGTTTCCTTCGTCGCCTTTTCGAGCGTAGCGCTTGCCGTTAGGGCTATCCTTGCGGATGATTACACCGGCCTCCACGAGCGAACCGAGGCATTTGCGCAGGGTTGTCCCAGCGATGCCATTTGTGCGGGCTGATAGCTGAGCATTCGATGGGAAGACGACCAAGTTCCTCTCGTTGCTGAGTTCGGCAACTGGGAAGAATGTTAACAGTGCATTCAAGACGGCCAAGGCTCGATCTTGAAGGCCAAGGCGCGAGCGGGCGTCGCTTACGTCGCGAAACACACGCCACTTATCAACCGAACCGTCTGCTACAGCCTGCTCGGTCTTCACCTGACGCTTCACCAGGGCAAGCGTCATCGGCCGCCGCCCAAAGGGCGTCGTGATATAACCCGTTTCCATGTCCTTCACCTTTCACAAGGCAAAGAAAAGGCTACGCCGGTGTGGCGTTGACTCTTGACTGTGATTCCGGGAAATGCGATTCTCTAAGCGGCCAAACTGAGAGAGGCCTTCTGGAACACCGTTTCGGAGGGCTTTTTCTTTGCGCTATCGGCACCTTTCTTCGTTACGACTCATCTATTGCTTCGACTTCTTGAACGAAGCGTAGATCTCGGGGAGAGCCGACATCAGGTACTCACCGAATTCCGGCGCTGCCTTCTTGTCGATCATCAATGTCAGTGTTCGTCTGTCCTGGCGGAAACTCGCAGCCTTGACCCCATCGTCGGCTTGCCAGACATCTGCCTGAACTTTTTCCTTCTTAGGTTTCTTTGGTGCAACTGCGTCGAAAACGCGGACAAATCGCTCATCAGAACCGAGGGAGCCGACGTCGCTGGTCGACAGAAGGGCGCGCGCCTTCTCTGCCGCCCCTCCTACCGCCAATCGCGATGAGAGCTCATACCAGCGATCACGGCCCGTCTTTGGGGCAGCACCAATCAGCCGGATGATGTCGTCCGGCAATTGGGTCGCAGCCTGAATCAACCGTGAAAGGTTGCTTTTGTCGACAGCCAGCGCTGCCATGATGACTGGGCGCTGGTACCCACTCGCTTCGAGCTGGGCCGCATAGAGCGCCCGCTCGATAAACGATAGATCCTGACGTGCACTGTTTTCCTGACCTTGCGCCAGTACAAGCTCGTCATCTGTCAAATTTCTGATTGCGGCCTTGACCTTGAGGCCGGCCGCTTTGACCGCTCTCAATCGTCTGCGGCCGTAAGCGATCTGATACCGTCCTTCCACGGTCGGGTGAGGGCGGACAAGAATTGGAACCTGCTGCCCATTCTCGCGGATGTTGCGAGCAAACTCCTCAAACTGAGCCCCATCCTCATCAAGTCGATCAGTAACGGACGGCGCATCTATCAGTTCGGGATCGAGTTCGCTCAGTCCCTGCGACTTCAAAGCTTCAATCGAACGGGAGACGGCACCGATTGCACCTCGAGGCGCGTATTGCGGGGTAGGGAAGTCGGCCGCCCTGGCTTCATCGAGCTCCGTAGCTGATGAAGCAGGGGCTTTCAAATCTGAAAGGAGATGTTTTCTAGCCATCTTGCTTTCCCTTGAGGCACTCGTGATAAGCCTGATGCGTGGACATAGAGAGTGCAAAATTCGAAAAGTTTCCGGCTGGCAACTTTTCCGTCAATGTCGCGTTTCGTGGGATTTCTACTGCCATCATTTGCGGCCCCAAGATGATTGAATGAGCTGTTCGATTTCGCTGTTCACGTTGTCGAGCGATTCCATGGCTCGGTCGTATGTTGCTCGCGTAAACTGGTCGCGGCTCACCTCATAAAGAGTCTGCTTGGTAATGCCCGCGTCTGAAATGGCTGTACTCTTGAGCATCGGGTGGTTCAGCACATGGTCGCCAAACATCGTGCGCATAAACGACACCATCTGGTTTTGCGGTCCGTCCCCTGGCTCGTAGCGCGTAACGAGATAACGCATCCAATCGTAGTTCATGCTGCCGCCGGCATCCGCGACGACGCTCAAAAGTTCTGAGGTCATCAGCAGAAACTGGCACATCGACATCACATCGAGCATCTGAGGGTGGACGGTGACAAGAACGGCGGTTGCTGCGCACAGAGCGGAGATTGTCAGAAAGCCGAGCTGGGGAGGGCAATCGACGACGACAACGTCATAGTCGTCCGCCACTGACGCAATTGCGTCGTCCATTCGCGTGAAGAAGATGTTCTTGCGGTCGTTAGAGCTGAGTACTTTGGCGGTATCGTGCTCGAACTCCATAAGCTCGAGATTGCCCGGAACGAGATCAAGGTTCGCAAAGTAGGTTTTCTTGATTACGTCCTTCAGCGGGCGACGCTCTTCATCGTAACGAACGGCGCCGTACAGCGTCTCGTTTTCCCCGACGTCAAACTCAGGCTGGAATCCGTGCAACGCGGACATACTGGCCTGCGGATCAAGATCAATCGCAAGAACCCGATATCCATTGAGCGCAAGATACTGAGCAAGATGAGCAGCGGTCGTGGTCTTACCGCTGCCTCCCTTGAAGTTTACCGCGGTTATAACCTGCAAGTGCTCACGAGCACTGCGACGTGGTGAGTAGCGACGGTCACCCTTGCCATTCTCGTCGAGATACTCGCGGAGCGCCTGAATAGTCTCGACTGAATACGAACGGCGATTGTTATTTCCGATCTCAGGCTGCGGCCCCTTACCCTCGATCGAAAGGTGGCGAAGGTAGCCATCGTTGACGCCGATGAGCTTCGCAGCCTCTATCGATGAAAACGACCGAAGCGTCTTTCGAGCCTCGGGCGGATAAAGTTTCACGCGATGCTCGTGAAGCGCGCCCGAGAGATCTCGCGCGTGCGCCGCTATCAGTTTATGAATAGCCTTCTGAAGCTGAGCGGGATTCTCCACGACGTCCTCTCGTACACACGGTAAATTTCGTAGATACATCTTTTTGCCGTGGATAAGACAACTCAT